>CACBDD010000006.1 GCA_902537905.1 uncultured Pelagibacteraceae bacterium
CTCAGCACTATATTGATTTAGCATCAAATTCTTTAAGTGTGTTCAAAGATACTAAAGAAAAAGAAATTCTTAAAAAACTTACATCCTTCAGTTTAGCTAGAAATTTTTAAGGACTTAATAAAGATTTATTCCATAATCCATTCTGGCTTTTTGTATAGAGCAATCTTTCATGAATTCTATTTTCGCCATCTAGCCAAAATTCTATATTTTGTGGATTTAAATTCCATCCAGACCAGTGTTTTGGTCTAGGAACTTTTGTTTTATCAGAATATTTATTTTTATACACCTTAATTGAATTTATTAATTCATCTCTATTTTCTAATTTTTGGCTTTGATTTGATGCCCATGCACCTATTCTACTTTCATAAGCTCTCGAAGAATAATACTCATCTGCAACATCATCCGAAACTAATGATACAGTCCCAGTAATTCTTACTTGTCTTAAAAGACTTTTCCAATGAAAACACATTGAAGCGTTGGGATTTTCCTTTAGTTCATTACCTTTTCGACTATTTAAATTAGTGTAGAAAACAAATCCATCTTTATTAAAATCCTTGAGGAGTACCATTCTGACGGATGGAACATTATTTTTATTTGAAGTTGCTAGTGCAACTGCATTTGGATCATTTGGTTCAGTTTGTATAGCTTTTTCCATCCATATTTCAAATAACTTTATTGGGTCATCTAAATTCAAAAAGCAGCTATTAATACCAAGTTGGTTTTTTTCATTCATAATTTAAACAAAATAATCTATATAATATAAATAATGTCATTTAACACATTTGGAAAGCAATTTCGTTTCACAACTTGGGGTGAATCTCACGGTCCTGCTATTGGCTGCATAGTTGATGGTTGTCCTCCAAACATAAATCTAGATGAAAAAGATATTCAATTAGAATTAAACAAAAGAAAACCTGGACAATCAAAATTTACTACACAAAGAAAAGAAGACGATAAAGTCCAAATACTTTCGGGTGTATTTGAAGGAAAAACTACTGGTACACCAATTTCTCTAATTATTTATAATAAAGACATGAGATCTAAAGATTATGGAAATATTAAAGATAAATTTAGACCAGGTCATGCAGACTTTACCTATTTCAAAAAATATGGAATTAGAGATTATAGAGGCGGAGGAAGATCTTCAGCTAGAGAGACAGCTTCAAGAGTTGCGGCTGGTGCTATAGCTAAAATAGTTCTTCAAAAAAAATTAGGAAAAAAATATAAAGTTATAGGTGCTGTAACTCAATTAGGTATCCTAGGATGTGATACGTCACAATGGAATGATAAAATTATTTCAAAAAATCCATTCTTTTGTCCAGACAAATCTATGATTAAATTATGGGAAAAATATTTACTTGGTGTAAGAAAATCAGGGTCATCATGTGGAGCTGTAATAGAAGTTAGAGCAAGAGGTATTCCTGCGGGTCTTGGTGCGCCTATTTATTCAAAATTAGACTCTGATATTGCATCAGCTTTTATGAGTATTAATGCAGTTAAAGGGGTAAATGTTGGCGCAGGGATGAATTCTGCACAACTAAGTGGTGAACAAAACTCTGATGAAATATCATCAAAAAATAATAAATTAAAATTTAACTCTAACAATGCGGGCGGTATCTTAGGAGGAATTTCTTCAGGGCAAGAAATAATAGCATCATTTGCAGTTAAACCGACATCTTCAATTTTAACTACAAGAAAAACGATTAATAAGTTTGGAAAAAATACCACAATATCAGTAAAGGGAAGACATGACCCTTGCGTAGGTATAAGAGCTGTTCCAGTTGGAGAGGCTATGATGAATTGTGTTTTATTAGATCACTACCTAATGAATCAGGCTCAGTGCGGATAACTAATTAGTTCTTTACTACTCTAATTGAATCCTTGTTAAATAAAACCTCTAATACTTTTTTTGAGATTTGAGGACTATTCAGTCCAGCAATATCATACATTTTTTTTGGATTATCTTGCTCTATAAATTTATCTGGAAGAGTCATGGATCTAAATTTTAAACCTTTATCGAATATTGCTTTTTCGGCTAATAAATTTTTAACATGAGAACCAAATCCCCCTATAGAACCTTCTTCAATTGTAATCATTAATTCATGTTCTCTTGCAGATTTTAAAATTAAATCTTCATCTAAAGGTTTAGCAAATCTTGCATCTATAATTGTTGTTGAAATACCCTTTGCTTTCAATTCTTCTGCTGCTGCTTTGCATTCTTCAAGTCTAGTTCCTAAACTTAGTAAACAAACCTGAGTTCCTTCTTGAATAATTTTTCCTTTACCTATCTCTATTTTTTCCTCTATTGAAGGAAGTTCAACTCCAATACCTGTTCCCCTTGGATATCTTATTGCACAGGGTTTATCATTTATATCAACTGAAGTATTAATCATTTTTACTAACTCAGCTTCATCACTAGCTGCCATCACAATAAAATTTGGTAAAGTTGACAAATAAGTAATATCAAAAGACCCTGCGTGCGTTGATCCGTCTGCACCAACTAGTCCAGCTCTGTCAATTGCAAACCTTACAGGAAGACTCTGTATTGCTACATCATGCACAACTTGATCATAAGCTCTTTGAAGAAAGGTAGAATAGATAGCTGCATAGGGCTTATACCCTTCTGTTGCAAGACCTGCGGCAAAAGTAACAGCATGTTGTTCAGCAATACCAACGTCAAACATTCTTTTTGGAAATTCTTTACCAAAAATATCCATACCAGTTCCACCTGGCATCGCTGCAGTTATTCCTACAATCTTGCTATCTTTTTTTGCATGTTTAACAAGTGTATTTGCAAATACTTTTGTATAAGCTGGTAGATTAGAACCACTCTTTTGTTGCTCTCCAGTTTCAACATTAAATTTTGATACACCATGATAATGATCACTAGCTTTTTCAGCATAAGAATATCCTTTTCCTTTTTGAGTTTTAATATGTATCATAATTGGACCTTCATGCTTTGAGTCTCTAGCATTTCTTAAAATAGGAATAAGTGTAAAAATATCATGTCCATCTATCGGTCCTGCATAATAAAAACCTAGTGAGCTAAATAGTGTTCCACCTGTAACTGCGGAACGAAAAAAATCTTCTGCCTTACCAGCTTTAGCGCTGAATCTTTTTGAAAAAGCTGAGGTGATTAATTTTAACGTTTCTCTTAAACTAAAATAAATTTTTCCAGTAAATAACTTTGCTAAATATGTTCTCATTGCACCTACTGGTTTTGCAATAGACATATCATTATCATTTAATATAACGATCATTTTAGTTTTAGATGCCCCAGCGTTATTCATAGCTTCGTATGCCATACCAGCACTAATTGCACCATCCCCAATAACAGCTACCACATTTGAAGATTTATTTTCTAATTTATTTGCTTCAGCCATACCAAGTGCAGATGATATAGATGTAGAGCTATGAGCTGCACCAAATGGGTCATATTCACTCTCAGATCTTTTAGTAAAACCTGATAAACCATTGCCTTGTCTTAAAGTTGTAATTTTTTGTTTTCTTCCTGTTAAAATTTTATGTGGATACGCTTGGTGTCCTACATCCCAAATTAATCTATCTTTAGGTGTGTCAAAAACATAGTGCAAAGCCACAGTCAATTCAACAACACCTAGGCCTGCACCTAAATGTCCACCAGTTTTAGATACTGCACTGATCATCTCTTCTCTAACTTCATCAGCTACTTTTTGTAAATCATTTTCAGGAACTTTTCTTAAATCGGATGGAAAGTTAATATTATTTAAAAATTTGTAATTATTTTTCATTTATTTCTATTCAATATAAATTCTAATGTATCATTTAATTTTTTTGATTTTGACCCATAAATTTTTAAATTTCTATTAATATTAGAAATAATCTTACCACAATATTTGAGTGAAGCATCATAACCTAGTAAACTTATAAGTGTAGCTTTTCCTTTTTTTTTATCCTTTTTGGTTTTTTTCCCAGCAGTTTTAGAATTACCTTTAAAGTCTATTAAATCGTCTGCAATTTGAAAAAGAAGACCAATATCAGAACCAACACTCTCAAAAAATTTGATTTCCTTTACATTTTTCTCTTTAATGATTGCTGGGACCGCACAACAGAAACTAAAAAGTTTTCCTGTTTTTTTAATCTCCATATCTATAATTTGTTTTTTTGAAACTTTCTTTTTTTCAAAATCTAAATCCAAATATTGACCGCCCGCTATACCCAAATGTCCTGAACATATAGAAAGTTTATCTACTAATTTAACTTTAATTTTATTGCTCAAATTTAACTTCGGGCTAGTTAAAATTTCAAAAGCCATTGTTAATAATGAATTTCCAGCAAGAACAGCTGTCGACTCACCAAATTTAATATGAGCTGATGGCTTGCCTCTTCTGATATTATCATTATCCATGCATGGTAAATCATCATGAATAAGAGAATAAGCATGAATACATTCCACAGCAGCTCCTATAGCAATTAATGTTTTATAGTTAATTGAAAATAAAGATCCAATATCAATTAATATTTTAGATCTAATTTTTTTTCCTCCAGGAAATAATCCGTACTTCATCGCATAAATTAATTTGGAGTTTCCTTGTTCCTGAATGTATCTTTTCAAGAATATATTAGTATCTTTTGCAATTTTATTAAGTTGATTTTTCACTTTCTCTTAATGATTTCCTTAATTTTTTTATTTGTATTTTCGCTAATAGATCTGAAATTTTTTTGAAATTTTTTTTCAATTAAATTATTTAATTTTAGCAAGTCCTGATAGCTCTCTACAGAATTATCTAAATCATCTTTTTTCTCTAATGACTTTATTATTTGATTTGCTTCGTCTGTTAATTCCTCAAGCGTTCTGCTGTCATAATCGAGTGGTAAATTTTTATCTTTCATATATTAATCATTACTATTACATGAAAAATATTGAATCAAATATCAAAAAAGCAAAAAATTACTTGGATAAAAGTCATTGTGTGGCTGTTCCTACAGAAACTGTTTATGGACTTGCAGGTAACGCTTACTCAGACGCCGCTGTTAAAAAGATTTTTAATCTAAAAAGAAGACCTAATAATAATCCATTAATTGTTCACTATTATAATTTAAAAAAAATTTCAGAAGATTGCGAAATAAATGATAGTTTTATTAAACTCTATAAAAAATTTTCTCCAGGACCTATAACATATGTACTGAAACTTAAAAAAGATTCTAAAATATCAAGGTTTGTTACTAATAATAAAAAAACAATTGCTATACGATTTCCTAAACATCCTTTATTTAGAAAATTACTTAAAAATTTAGATTATCCAGTTGCAGCACCAAGTGCTAATATTTCTTCTAGATTAAGCGCAGTAAAAGCAGAAGATGTTAAAGAAGAATTTGGTAGAAAAATAAAATTTATTTTAAATGGTGGTGTTTGCAAAATTGGTGTTGAATCTACAATAATAAATACAATAAATAAACCTAGGTTACTTAGATATGGAGGATTGGACCTTTCAAAAATAAAAAAAACTTTAAATCAAAAAATAATAATTAATATAAATTCAAAAGATAAAATTTCTCCTGGTTTGTTTCCTTTGCACTACTCTCCAGGATTACCTTTAAGAATGAATGCAAAAAAAAATAAAAAAAATGAAGCTTTTGTACTTTTAAGAAAAAGAGAAAATGTATCTAAAGATATTTATTATTTAAGCAAAACAAGTAGCTTAAATGAAGCTGCCAAGAACCTTTATAGCGTTTTGAGGAAAATAAAAAAAAGTAAATATAAATCAATAGCTATAGAAAAAATACCAAATGAAGGAATTGGAAAAACAATAAATGACAGACTCAAGAGAGCATCAAACTTCAAATGAAAAACTCAATAGAAGTCATAAATCTATCAAAATCATATAAGACTAAAAAAGCAGTTAATAATATAAATTTTAAAATTGATGAAAATGAAATAGTGGGACTGTTAGGTCCAAATGGGTGTGGAAAAACAACAACCATTGGAATGATACTAGGATTATTAAAGCCCACGAGTGGACAAGTCTTAATTAATGGCAAAAATATTGAAAATAATAAAATTTCAATTCTTCATAAAATGAATTTTATTTCACCTTACATTGAATTACCTAAAAAATTAACTGTAAACCAGAATTTAATTGTGTATGGGAAGCTCTATAATATCAAAAATTTGAATGAGAGAATTAATTTTCTTTCAGAAAAATTAAGATTAGGAGATCTTCTAGATAAAATTACAGGAGAACTATCATCAGGACAAAAAAATAGGGTCAGTCTCGCGAAAGCATTAATTAATGATCCAACTGTGCTACTATTAGATGAACCAACTGCTGCTTTAGATCCAGAAACAGCAGATTTTATTAGAACTTTTTTAGAAAAGTTCAAAGAAGAAAAAAAAATATCTGTTTTGTTAGCATCTCATAACATGGATGAAGTAAAAAGATTATGTAATTCAGTTATGATGATGAAAGATGGTAATATAGTAGACAGTGGTACTCCAGAAGATTTAATAAAAAAATATGGACAAAAAAACCTGGAAGAAGTTTTTTTAGAAATTGTTAGAAAAGATAGATGAATATTACAAGAATATACGGATTATTTTTAAGGCATTTTTATTTAATTACTAGGTCATTCCCAAGAATACTTGATTTAATATACTGGCCTTCTATCCAGATAACTCTTTGGGGTTTCATTTCCAATTTTTTTGCAGCACACAGTTCATACTATAGTGGAACTGTAGGAGTTATATTGTCTTGTGCAATTCTTTATGATTTTCTTTTTAGAACAAGTATAGGTTTTAATATGTTATTTTTAGAAGAAATTTGGAGCAGGAATTTTACTAATTTATTTATTGCCCCAATGAAAATTAGTGAAATAATTACTGCACTTATAATTACTGCTCTAATACGAGCTTTGATCGGATTAATACCAGCAATACTATTAACCTCACCATTATTTGGAATATCTATATTAAACTTGGGATTACCGTTAGCTTTTCTTTTTTTAAGCTTGTATATTTTTGGTATCACTTTGGGTCTTTTTGTTTCGGCTGGATTGCTAAGATTTGGGCCGTCTTTTGAGAATATTGCCTGGTCTACTATGTTTTTATTGGCACCGTTTGGTTGTATCTATTATCCAGTTGAAATTTTACCTGAAATATTTCAATCAATAGCATTCGCATTGCCTTTGGTTTATATATTTGAAGAAACCAGAAATATCTTAGTTAATGGAATTGTTAACTATGAAAATATTCGTATCGCACTTTCACTAAATGCATTTTATTTGACTGCTGCTATAGCAACTTTTTATTTTTCGTTTGATAAAGCTAGAGAAAAAGGGACATTGATTAATATTGGAGAATAAATGGTGCGCCTGCAAGGAGTCGAACCCTGAACCTCCAGAGCCGAAATCTGGCGCTCTATCCAGTTGAGCTACAAGCGCATATAGTATTAATATTATATTTTATGGAAAAAAGCATTAATTTTATAGTTGAAGAAGAAGAAAAGAATTTAAGAGTTGATGTATTAATTAACAAAAGAGACAAAATTATTAGTAGGACTAGAATAAAAAATTTAATTTTAAAAGAAAAATTAAAACTAAATAATGAAATAATTAAAAACCCATCAAAAAAAGTATCTTTTGGTGATGTGGTAAATCTTACAATTCCAGAACCAGAAATTGCATCTCTTAAGCCTTATGATTTTAAATTAAATATTGTTTATGAAGACAAAGATTTATTAGTAATTAATAAACCTGCAGGCATAATAATGCATCCTGGAGCAGGCAATTATGACAAAACAATCGTAAACGCATTAATGCATTACGATAAAGAGTCTTTGTCAAATATTGGTGATGAATTAAGACCTGGGATTGTTCATAGAATTGATAAAAATACCTCAGGTTTAGTTGTGATAGCAAAAAATAATGAGACGCATGAAAATTTATCAAAACAATTCAGTAATCACACAATTGTTAGAGAATACCAACTTTTGATATGGGGAAAGCTTAGACCAACTTTTGGAAGGATAGAAACATTTATTATTCGAAGTTCAAAAAATAGACAGCTTATGGAAGTTAGCCGTTCAAAAGGCAAGAAGGCTATTACAAACTATAAAACAATTGAAATTTTTGAAAATAAAAAAATTCCAACGTTAAGTTTAGTAGAATGTAAATTAGAAACTGGTAGAACTCATCAAATCAGAGTGCATATGAGTTATAAAGGTAATAGTTTAGTTGGTGATGATAAATATAAAAAAAAATATAAAAAATTAAAAAATGTAGATTTTGATATTCAAAATTCAATTACAAATTTAAATAGACAATTTCTACATGCAAAAACTTTAGGCTTTATTCATCCTAGAACTCAGAAAGAATTGATTTTTAGCTCAATTTTGCCTCAAGAACTAAATAATATTTTAAAAATGCTTAGAAATACTGAAGAATAAATTATTGAAAATTAGGTATAATTCACTAAATAAACTCTGCTATGAGTACAACTATGAGCAATAATCTACCAACACTGTCCAATGAGGGTGGTCTTTCTGCATACTTAGAACAGATCAAAAAATTTCCAATGTTGGCTGCAGAAGAAGAATATATGTTAGCAAAAAATTGGAAAACAACGGGAAATATTAAAGCTGCTGAAAAATTAGTAACTAGTCACTTAAGACTAGTTGCAAAAATTGCTATGGGCTACAAAGGCTATGGTTTGCCAATTAATGAAATGATCTCAGAGGGAAATGTTGGGTTGATGCAGGCTGTTAAAAAATTTGAACCTGAAAAAGGGTTTAGACTTGCAACTTATGCTATGTGGTGGATTAAAGCATCCATACAAGAATATATTTTAAGATCATGGAGTCTTGTCAAGATTGGAACAACAACTGCTCAAAAGAAATTATTTTTTAATTTAAAGAAAATTAAAAATCAAATTTCTCCTGAAACGGAGGGTGATTTAAGGGATGAGCATGTCAACCATATTGCTAATAAGCTTGATGTGAGTAAAGAAGAAGTTGTTTCAATGAACAGAAGACTTTCTGGAAAAGAATTTTCTTTAAATGCTCAAGTTGGGGAAGATGGTGACGAATGGCAGGACTGGTTAGTAGATAAAGAGCTTGATCATGATTTAAAATTTGCTCATCACGAAGAAATGGAGCAAAGAAAAAATTTATTAAAAGATTCTATTAAAGTGCTTAATGATAGAGAAAGAGAGATTTTGTATTCAAGAAGATTAAATGAAGATCCAACAACTTTAGAGGATTTAAGCAAAGAATACAACATCAGCAGAGAAAGAGTTAGGCAAATAGAAAATAAAGCTTTTGAAAAACTTCAAAAACAGATGCTTCTTTTGGCTAAATCAAAAAATTTATTACCAGTAAATTGATAAATTTATATAAATTGTATCTACTATAAATTATATTAAGAATAGTTAAAACTATGAAATATAGAATAAGTAAATATTTTATTTGGTTTCCAAAAAAAAAAATTTTTTTTAAATTATTTAATTTTTTAAAATTTTTAATATCAAGAAAAAATAAAAAATTAAATTTAAACTTTCTCCCTGTAACTATGGATATAGAGCCTACAACTGGATGTAATTTTAGATGTACCATGTGTCAAGTATCTTCTCCAGATTTTGTTTCAAAAAATTTAGATTTTGAAATGTTTAAAAAAATAATCGAGGATAATAATCAACTTTTAAAGATTAAATTACAAGGTATGGGCGAACCTCTTGTAAATACAAAATTTTTTGACATGGTAGATTTTGCAAGTAAACGAGGAATCGTATCTGAAATAACTACAAACGGTAGTTTATTAAATGAGACAAACATAGTTAAATTGTTTAATTCAAATCTTTCAAGAATTACTATTAGCATTGATGGAGCAACATCTGAAACATTTGAAAAAATAAGAGTAAAGTCAAATTTTGATCAGGTTGTTAGAAATTGTAAAAATTTGGTAAAACATTTTAAAAAAAAAATAATTAGGCCAGAAATATCTGCTTGGTGCGTTATTCAAAATGATAATGTTTCTGAATTCAATAAAATTTATGAATTGTGTAGAGAAATTGGTTTTGATAAATTAACATATCAATTCTATTTATCAGGATGGGGCAAAGATGAATGGAATAGCATAAATAAAAATAAAAGAATTGATATAAAAAATATAAAAGATCAAATTAAAGAAGTTCAAATAAAAGGATCTAAAGAAGCTATGGAAGTAAATATATTTGACGAAAATCTCTTAAGTTTTTCGAGGCAATGTGTTTGGCCATGGGAAAGTTCATATATTAGTAAAACTGGAGATGTAGTTCCTTGTTGCATAATAGGAGATGAAAAAGTTGTTTCATTCGGTAATATCAAAGACAGTTCGTTCAAAGAAATTTGGAACTCTGAAAATTACAAAAATTTTAGAAAAGATATTAAAACTAATAAAATTCCTGATTATTGTAAAAACTGTTATAAGGAGTTTAACTAAATAATTTATTTATAATTCAAAAGGATTTTCAATTAAAATAGTATCGTTTCTTTCGGGACTAGTCGAAACACTTGATATTTTTGCACCAATAAAATTTTCTACTGCAAAAATATATTTTTTTGCATTATCAGGCAAAGAATCTATATTTCTAACTCCGCTAGTAGATGCCTTCCAGCCTGGAAAAGATTTGTAAATTGGTTTTATTTTAATCTGATCTTCTACAGCAGCAGGTAAATAATCCAACTTTTCTCCATCAAGCTCGTAAGCAACACACATTTTAATTTCATCTAACTCATCAAGAACGTCTAATTTTGTTAAAGCTATACCATCTATACCTGAAACTTTAATTGTTTGTCTTACTAGAACACCATCAAACCATCCACATCTCCTTTTTCTACTTGTAACAGTTCCAAACTCTTTGCCTCGTGTCCCCAAAAGTTCACCTACTCCATCAGTTAGTTCTGTGGGAAAAGGTCCCTCTCCAACTCTTGTTGTATAAGCTTTTGTAATTCCTAAAACATAGTTTATTGAATTAGGACCACAGCCGGTTCCAGTTGATGCATTCGAAGCAACTGTATTAGATGAAGTTACAAAAGGATAAGTCCCATGATCTACATCAAGCAAAATACCTTGAGCACCTTCAAAAAGAATTTTCTTTTTTTGCTTTTTAAATTGATCAATTTTAAGCCATACAGGCTGTGAAAATTTTAGAATTTTAGGAGCAATTTTAAGTAAATCAGATTTCAATTGGTCTTTTTGAAAAATTTTTTTTCCAAGTCCTTTTCTGATTGCATTATGATGTATCAACACAGAGTCTAGTCTTTGATCTAAATTTTTTTCTGATCTTAAGTCCATAACTCTTATTGATCTTCTTCCTACTTTATCCTCATAAGCAGGTCCAATTCCTCTTCTGGTAGTTCCTATTTTACTTTTTCCTGCGGTATCTTCTCTAATCTCATCCATTTCTCTATGAAAAGGCAAAATCAAATTTGCAGCCTCTGATATAATGAAGTTATTTTGATCTACTTCTACACCTTTAGATTTTATTTCTTCAATTTCGTCCAATAAGGCCCACGGATCTACAACAACACCATTGCCAATTATTGATATTTTACCTTTTCTAACAATACCAGATGGAAGCAATCTTAGTTTATAAGTTACGCCATCAACAACAAGAGTGTGGCCTGCATTATGACCCCCTTGAAATCTAATAACAACGTCAGCCTGTTGAGACAACCAATCAACTATCTTGCCTTTTCCTTCATCGCCCCATTGAGATCCAACAACTACTATGTTTTTCATTAATTAAATTTTCTATTTACTTTTATAGAAGTGAGATGGTTAATTGGACCATGACCTTTTCCATAATCTGGGTTTGTTTTAATTGCTGAATTTACATACTTAATTCCAAGCTCACAAGATTTCTTTGCTGGTTTTCCACACGATAAAAATGTAGTGACTGCGCTTGACAAAGTACAACCTGTACCATGAGTATTATTTGTTTTGTATCGCGTACTATTAAAAATTTTGATGTCTTTTTTATTTACAAAAACATCCTTAACTATTTTATTTTTTGAATGTCCACCTTTAATAAGTACATTTTTAGCCCCAAATTCCATAAGCTTATTTGCAGCAAAAATCATATCTTCAACAGAAATAATTTTTGTACCAGTCAAAATTTCAGCTTCGGGGATATTAGGGGTAACCAGTGAAACTTTTTTTACTAATTCGGATTTTAATAATTTAATTGCATTATTATCTATTAATTTAGCACCACCTTTTGCAACCATGACAGGATCTAAAATAATATTTTTAACTTTGATTAAATTTAAAGCTTTGATTACCATCTTAATTACATCAGATGAATGTAACATTCCTATTTTAATTGCATCAGGATTAATATCTTTGCAAGTAAAAACAATTTGATTGAAAATTTCTTTTGGATTAATGCTAACAATTGATTTTACACCTGTGGTATTTTGGATTGTCACTGCTGTTATAGCTGTCATCGCATAAGAGCCTAAAGCTGTTACAGTTTTAATATCAGCTTGTATACCAGCTCCTCCAGATGAATCTGAACCTGCAATAATTAAAATTTTTGAATTTGGTTTCAATTTATTTTATTTTTTTAGATATCAAGTTTACACATTTAGATAAAAGTCTTTTATTATCGCTTTCTCCCATTACTCTAATTTTAGACTCTGTTCCTGATTTTCTGACCAAAACTCTTCCTTGGCCTTTAATTAATTTTTCTGCTAATTTTATGATTCTTTTTATTTCAGGTCTGTTAATAATATTTTTATCTTTAACAGTTATATTTTCTAGTAGTTGAGGAGTTTTTTTAAAATTTTGAAAAAATTCACTTGTTTTTTTACCTTTTCTCAAAGCAAAAAGAGCTTCTAAAGCTACAAGCAATCCATCTCCAGTTGTTGCAAATTTACCTAAAATAATATGTCCTGATTGTTCACCACCTAAATTAAATTTATATTTTTGCATTTTTTCTTTAACATATCTATCACCTACATTAGCTCTTATAAATTTTATTCCATTAGATTTAAAATATTTTTCCATTCCATAATTTGACATCAATGTTCCAACTACCCCACCTTTTAGCATTTTTTTATTTTTCCATCTTGTTGCTAAAGCAGCTATGATTTGATCGCCATCTATAATATTACCTTTTTCATCACACATTATAATTCTATCTGCGTCCCCATCTAAAGAAATTCCAATATGAGCTTTATGCTTTTTTACAGCTGTTTTAATTTTTCTTGGAAAAGTTGAGCCACAATCTTTATTTATGTTTAAACCATTTGGGTTTACGCCTATTGCTATAACTTTAGCACCTAATGATTTTAATAATTCAGGCCCTGCTTTATAACCAGCACCATTTGCACAATCTATAACAATCCTTAATCCCCTTAAATTGAACTCTTTTGTAAAATTTTTTTTTAATATTTTAATATAATTTTTAGTGCCGGTTTCTAATCTTTTGACTCTTCCCAACTTTTCAGGATCAGAGAGGTTCTTAGTTATTTTTTTATCTATAAGAGCTTCTATTTTTTTTTCAATTTTATCTGATAATTTCATTCCATCAGGACCAAATAATTTTAGTCCATTATCGTAATGAGGATTATGAGAAGCTGTAATCATAATGCCCATATTTGCCTTCATTTCTTTTGTAAGCATAGCCAATCCATTAGTTGGTAAAGGACCTAAAGTGTAAACATGCATGCCTGAAGAAGCCAAGCCAGAAACAAGTGCGGGTTCGAGTGTATAACCTGATAATCTAGTATCTTTTGCTATTATTGCTGTTTGTTTTTTTTTCTTTTGAGATTTAAAATATGTACCACTGGCAAGTCCAAACTTAAAAAACATATCTCCATTAATATGTTTGCTATTAATAGCTCCTCTTATTCCATCTGTTCCAAAATATTTTTTTGCCATTATTTATTTATTATCTCTTTAAAAACTTTGATTGCTTGCATAACTTCGTTAACATCATGAATTCTTAAAATCTGAACTCCTTGCATCATTAAATATAATGAAGAAGATATTGTTCCTCCAATTCTATTATAGCTATCATTTTTTTTAGAAATATCTTTTATAAATTTTTTTCTAGAGTTTCCTACAAGTATAGGAAATCCTAATGAATGAAAAATAGAAACACTCCTAATTAAATTCATATTATGTTTCAGTTTTTTTCCAAATCCAATTCCAGGATCTAAAATTATATTGTTATGTTTGATACCTTTAGATCTTAAAAGTTTAATTTTTTCCTCAAAAAAATCATAAATTTCCAATAACTCATTCTTATATTTTGGATTTTTTTGCATATTTTCTGGTGTTCCAAGCGTGTGTTGAATGACAAAAGGAATTCTGTATTTTTTCAATATACTTATTGTTTCTGAATCAAAGCTTAAACCTGAAACATCATTAATTAGTTTTACTCCTAATTTAATTCCATTTTTCATTATTTCAGATTTTCTAGTATCTAAAGAAATTGGAATTTTTTTTACAATAGATTTTAAAATCTGATTAATTCTTTTCCACTCATCTTCCTTATTTACTACCTTTGAGCCTGGTCTTGTTGACTCCCCTCCAACATCTATTAAATCTGCACCATCATTATATAGTTTAATAGCATGACTTATTCCTCTTTTTTTTGTATTAAATTTGCCTCCATCTGAAAAACTATCAGGAGTAAGATTTAAGACACCTAATATATTTGGAACTTTTTTAAAATCCAAATTGGAAAAATTTTTTTTTTTAGTTTTAATTTTTTTTAAATCTAAATAAACTTTTTTTTTTAAATCATTTGGTAAATATTTGATTTGACTTATAGAAATTTTTTTCTTTGATTGTCTTGTTATTATTTCAATATGATCAAACGATATTTGTTTAATTTGATGTAATGGAATAGTTTTTTTTTTATTAACTAAAATTTTTGACTGATCACCATAATAGAAATTACACGCCCTTGTGTAATATCTTTGCATTATAAATTAATGAACAATTTTTGGTTTTAGGCCCATAGCTCCTAAAGCTGAGTCATGATCATCTTTTGAGTCTTGATTTTCTAAAATTTTATCTTTTGGATATAAATTTTTATTAATTATATTCTCAATTTCTTCACCTGTTAAAGTTTCATAAGTTATTAATGCTTTAGCAATTTTATGTAAATCATCTATTTTCTCAGTCAAAATTTTCTTTGCCTGATTATACCCTTCATCTACAAGTTTTCTAATTTCTTTATCAATTTTTTGAGCAATTTCTTCTGAAACTGATTGAGTTTGAGTAACTGATCTACCTAAGAAAACTTCTTCTTGATTTTCTCCATATTCAACTGGACCCATTTCCTCACTCATACCATATTTAGTTACCATCGCTCTTGCAAGTTGAGTAGCTTGATTGATATCCGAACCACTTCCCCCACCTGCTCCTGTAGATATGTTATCTTTTCCAAAAATTAATTCCTCCGCAACTCTTCCTCCAAAACAGACTGCAAGTCTTGCTTTTAGATATTTGATTGAATATCCATGTTTGTCTCTTTCTGGTAAATTCATAACCATTCCAAGCGCTCTTCCTCTTGGAATAATTGTAGCCTTGTGAATTGGATCATAGCTTGGCATATTAAATGAAACTAAAGCGTGACCACCCTCGTGATAAGCAGTAAGTTTTTTTTCATCTTCAGTCATAACCATTGATCTTCTTTCAGCGCCCATCATTACTTTATCTTTTGCTTCTTCAAATTCTAATAAAGTTACAATTCTTTTGTTTTTTCTAGCCGCTAATAATGCAGCTTCATTAACTAAGTTAGCTAAGTCAGCTCCAGAGAAACCAGGAGTTCCTCTTGCAATAGTTCTTAAATTAACATCTGGTGCCATCTTAATTTTTTTCACATGGACTTTTAAAATTTTTTCTCTTCCAATAATATCTGGGTTTGAAACAACTACTTGTCTATCAAATCTTCCAGGTCTCAGTAGCGCTGGATCAAGAACATCAGGTCTATTTGTTGCTGCAATTATAATAACTCCTTCATTGGTATCAAAACCATCCATCTCTACTAATAATTGGTTTAAAGTTTGCTCTCTTTCATCATTGCCTCCACCTAAACCTGCACCTCTACTTCTTCCCACTGCATCTATTTCATCAATAAATATTATACATGGAGAATTTTTTTTACCTTGTTCAAACATATCTCTTACCCTTGATGCACCAACACCAACAAACATCTCAACAAAATCTGAACCTGAGATAGTAAAAAAAGGAACTCCTGCCTCACCTGCAATAGCTCTTGCTAATAAAGTTTTTCCGGTACCTGGTGGTCCTACAAGCAAAGCACCTCTTGGTATCTTTCCACCAAGCCTACTAAATTTTTTTGGATCTTTTAAAAATTCTACAATTTCTTCTACTTCTTCTTTTGCCTCTTCTACCCCAGCAACATCATTGAATGTTACTTTGCCTTTAAGTTCATTCATCATCTTGGCTTTTGACTTGCCAAATCCCATCGCTCCACCTTTTCCACCTTGCATCTGTCTCATAAAGAAGATCCACACAGCAATTAATAAAAGCATTGGGAACCAAGAAAGTAACACACCAAATAATGAAGGCATTTTTTCCTCTAATGGGGCTGCAGAAATGCTCACGCCTTTATCTGATAATTTTTCTATTAAGTTAGGGTCATTAGGAGCATAAGTAGAAAAGGAATTTCCATTTGAATAGACACCTTTAATATTGTTTCCTTGGATCTCTACCTTTAGAACTTCTCCATTTTCAACTGAAGTCAAAAAATCTGAAAAAATTATTTGATTTCCACCTCTAATATTTGATTGAGGATTTTTAAACATATTATAAAGACCAATAGTTAAGAAAACTATTATTCCCCACATAGCTAGATTTTTTAAATTCATGCCATTAAGATAAGAATTATTGCAAATTAAACAAGTGACAAAATAACTATAAATTTAGGGATATTAACGCTCTTTATATACAATTACAGTTCTGTTAATTTTTTTTATAACGCAATTCCCAAGTGTAGATTTAAAAGAAATTTTATCTTCTAGATTTTCTAAAATATTGATAATTTTTTTTCCTCTAGGAGGAAAATATTTATTACCAACTAACTGTAAAATCTGTGAAAATGACCTGAATAGAACTTCTTGGGGAAAATTAAAAAATTCTTCATTCAATAAAACTTTATTATTAGAAATAATTGAATTTTCCCTTAAATTTTTTTCACAAAAAAATTGAATTGCTTGATCGACACTTTTTAAATTCTGAATTGATAATTTAAATTTTCTTTTATCTAAACCTTCATTTTCAAGATTTTTAATAAAATTTCTTATTCTTACTCTTGTAAAAATTTCATCTTCATTTGATGGGTCCTCTACATATTTTTTAAACACTTTTTTAGAAATGTAGATTAAATCTTTTTTTTCAGCTTTTATTAAAGGTCTTAAAATATTTACATTGTTAATTAAAGTTTTTTTGTCTAAAGATACGATACCCTTTAAACCACTACCTCTTAAAAGTCTTATAAAAAAGTTTTCATAAACATCATCTTCATGATGACCAAATAAAATATGATTAATTTTATACTTTTTTGATTGATTAATTAAAAGGTTATATCTTTTTTTTCTTGCAAGAGATTGGATATTACTATTGGGTTTTTTCCCATTCCATTCTAAAATATCTAAGTCTATATAAAAATCATTCAAAAGATTTTTGACAAATAAAGCTTCTACAGATGAATTATTTCTCAATTTATGATCAACTAGAAAATATTTAACTTTCAAAGATTTTTTAATTGAATAAATTTTTGAAAAAAAAGCCAAAGCAAGGCTGTCTGCACCACCTGATACAGCAACCATAAAATTATTATTTAAATTTAAATTATTTTCAAAATTTTTATAGATTTTATAAATTCTTTTATCTCTTAACTTTCTAAGAAGGTGATTATGAATCTTGGTTGATGCATTCAAATTTTTTAGACTCATATTTTGCTTTTTGTATTACGGACTGATTTGCATTTGGATATTGTAACTCTACACCATTAATCATCTTGCAACCTTGATCTTTTTCACCAATTTGAACCATTGAAACTCCGAGTTTTAATAAGTTTATTGGAGCTTTCTTACCTTTTGGATATTTTTGATATCCTTCAAGATAAGCTGAAGCTGCATCAGTATAAAGTTGTCTTATTCTAAAAGTTTCAGCATACCAATATTGAGCGCTACCCGCTAATTCATCTTCAGGATTTGATAAGACAAATTCTCTAAAAGCTCTTTCAGCTGTGCTGTAATCACCAACTTTTAAAAAGCTTGTAGCAAATTCATATTGTTCTTTTGGAGTTAGATCTATTGGTAAAATTTTTTCTTCTCCTTGAAAAGTTTCTTCTACAATAGAAGCTGTTGTATCAACCGATTGAATTTGCTGGTTTTCTTCTGAAGTTTCCATATCTTTATAAGAAATTGTGCCTAAGTCTTGAGGTTGTGAACTTCCAGGAAGTATTTGCTTTTCAATTTTGGGTGCAGAACTTAGCTTTTGATTGTTGTCAATTACATTAATAGAACTTAAATCATTTTCTATATCTTGAAACCTTATCTGATTATCAGACTGTAGCTTGGATACTCTATTTGAAAGTTTATCAAGCTTAAAATTAATTTCCTCAAACTTATTAGTAAGTTCTCTAAACTGCTCTTCTACCTCTGATAACTTCAGCAAATGTCTAGTCAAGACATCCTCAGAATTATTATCAAGATTTGATACTGATTGATTATTTGTATTACTTTCAATTTCAATTGAACCAGAATAAACGGCTCTTTCAAGAGTTTTTAAATCTTTTTTAATTAAGTCTAAGATTTCATAAATATTGTGATTATCTGAATAAGAAGTTCCTGAAAAAAGAAAATTCAATATTATTATTAAACTTAATACAGGTAACCTGAAAAGTGATCTCATTAAGTTTTTATATGATTATAAAAAGGCAAAAAAAAGACCCTAAAAATCCAAAAATTTTTTAGGGTCTTTTTAAAGAATTCTTTAGTTTGCTTTAACAGTTACTGATCTTCTATTTTTCGACCAAGCTAAAGGATTAGAACCTGAGTCAACTGGTCTTTCTTTACCATAACTGATTACTGTAATTCTGTCAGATGATACCCCATAAGTCATAAGATAATCTTTTGCAGCGTTAGCTCTTCTTTCGCCTAGCGCTAAGTTATATTCTCTTGTTCCTCTTTCATCTGCGTGACCTTCTAAAACTACAGTGATGTTAGAATTTTCTCTTAACCATGCAGCTTGTGCTCTTAAAGTTTCTCGAGAAGCAGTTGTTAATATAGATTCGTTTGTTGCAAAGAACACTCTATCAGCAACACCGTCTGCCAAATATTTTACGCTATCAGTTCCAACGTAAACATCGCCTTGCATTTGGCCTGCAATTTTTTCAATTTTTGTTACTTCCTCTTTTTTTGTTTCTTCTTTAGGCGCAGCTGGTGTCTCTTTGTCTACAGCTACTTCTTTTTTAGTTGCACACGCTGTTAAAATTATTCCTGCAGAAATAACTATTAACGTGTTTTTGAAAATTTTGTTTAATCTCATGAATTTGCTCCTTGCTGCTTTTTCAAATACTATCTTTTTCACAACTAAATAGATGTTTCAACCGAAAAAATCAAGAAATTTCATCTTTTTCAAGGATAAATTGATATTAATTACTTAATAAAGACGACCAAGATGGGTCAGACGCGTCTGTCTCGGTTTTGATCAATCTTTCATTATAACCAGTTAAATCAATAGACCACAATTTAGCAGAAAAACCTTCACCTTTAGAATCAGTTTTTGTTTCTCTATAAAATATCAAAACTCTTCCATTAGGTGACCAAGATGGAGCCTCTTGATAATAGTTTTCTGTTAATAATCTTTCACCAGTTCCATCGGTTCGCATAACTCCAATGTAAAATTTTCCTTTATGTAATTTAGTAAATGCTATTAAATCACCCCTAGGAGACCAAACAGGTGTTCCATACAGCCCATTACCAAAAGAAATTCTTTTTACATCACTCCCATCATTTTTCATGACATAAATTTGTTGGTAACCACTTCTATCAGAATTAAAAGTAATGTATTTTCCGTTTGGTGAATATGAAGGCGATGTATCAATTGAAGGATGATTTGTTATTCTCTCAACCAAACGAGTTTCTAAATTCATTGTATAAATATCTGACTTACCATCTTTTGCAAAACTCATTATTATTTTTTTTCCATCAGGTGAAAATCTAGGAGCAAATGTCATTCCAGGAAAATCTCCAACGACTTCTTGTGTCCCTGTTTCAATATCTAAAAGATAAACTCGTGGCATATTTTTAAAATAAGATAAATACGTAACCATTTGGCTTGCGGGGTTAAATCGTGGAGTGAGAACTAGCTCATTTCCCAAAGTTAGAAATTTATTATTGGCACCATCTTGATCCATAATTGCTAATTTTTTTATCCTTTGTGTTTTTGGTCCTTCTTCAGCTACATAAATTATTCTAGTATCAAAATAACCTTTTTCACCTGTTAATCTTTCATAAACTTTGTCTGATATAATATGTCCAACTCTTCTCCAATTAGTTGGCACAGTTGTAAATGCCAAGGCCATCATCTCTTTTGCAGCAAGCACATCCCAAAGTCTAAACTCAACTCTTAACTTATCATTAATAAAATTTACTTTACCTGTAATAAGAGCTTGAGCTTTAATTAAATTCCAATCCTCAAATCTTGGTTTTAAATTTGCAATATCTGGAGCTTGTAAAAATGCCTTTTTGTCTAAAGGATTAAATAAACCTGAAGTTCTTAAATTATTTTCAACAATTAGTGATATCTCAGAACCTATGTTATCTTTATCTAAGATCTGTTCAAAATTCTTCCTGGATGTTTCATCTATTGACAATGGTGAGACAGCAAGTGGAAGAGGATTTAGGTTTCCCCTTGTGATATCAACTTCAATTAAAGCTAAAGCTTTTATCGGAATAAAAATAAAGATAAGAATTATAAATTTTTTAATCATAAAATCTTTATACTAACCTCCTAACATCTCTCTTGCATCAAAATTTAATTGTAATTCCTTCCACCTCTCATAACCAGAAGATGGAACTCTTAAAGGTTGACATAATCTTACTGCTCTTAAGGCGCTTTCTGCTAAGACTTTATAGAAACCTTGCCCAGGTTTATTCATTCTAGCATGATCTAAAATCTCGGTTTTGGTTACTGAACCATCTGGTTTAAGCTTTAATTTTATTCTAACTAATAAATTTTCATCATATGGCAAACCTAAAGGGATGCTCCAACAACCAAATATTTGGGCTTTTAAAGCATCTTCCTCACTTAAAGTAAGTTTAGAGTTTTCAATATTTCTTACTTGATCTTGAGTAACATCATTATTTGTTTTTACTATTTCTGCTGTTTCTTCTTTTGATTTATCAATCAATGCAGCAATATTATTTGGATCAAATAAATCTTTTTTTTCAAACTCAGATACTTGCTTTACTTCATTATCAACTTTTTCAGGATTTTGTTTTTTTTCCTCTTTGGTCTTTATTTTCTTAACCTCTTTGTCTGGCAATGGTACTGCTTCGGGGTTTTGTTTTTCTATCTTTTTATTTTTTTTTTCTGAAACAATGGTCTTAGTTTTGGTTTTTTTTACCTTTTTGGGTGGTGCTTGTTCAGAAACAAGTTTTTTTTCTTTTTCTTTTACTTTTTCAATAATTTTTTTTGCTTTAGGCGCAAAAGGAATATTTGTTTCTTCTGTTATTTGAATTAATTCAACGGAGACTATAGGTGGAAGGTCTATTGGTTTTTTTGAGAGAAAAGGCAAACTTAATGCTGTAAGGATAACCAAAGATATGTGTAAAGCAGAGGATATAACTATGCTACTACTCTTCACTAATACTACCTTTGTTTAAGAGGCTCAGAGATTAGCGCAACCTTTGTAAAACCAGATCCAGACAATAAACCCATTATCTCTAAAACCCTACCATAGTTAATAGTTTTATCACCTCTCACGTAAATTCTTGTGTCAGTTCTATTTTTTGAAACAGCTAAAACTTTAGCGATTATATTATCATACTCAACTTTTGACTCTTGGATAAAAATTTCACCTTTTGCATTGATAGAAAGTGTTAAAGGCTCTGTTTCCTCAGGCAAAGAATCTGCAGAACTCTCAGGTAGATCAACTTGAACACCAACTGTTAAAAGGGGTGCTGTGACCATGAATATAATCAATAGTACTAACATCACATCTACAAAAGGAGTGACGTTAATCTCACTCATTGGTTCGTTTGATGAGCGGTTTAATTTAAAAGCCATTTTAAATTATTGTTAAAAATCTTTTTGAAAAATTTTCTAATTTTTCTGAATATTTTTTTGCGTCTGTGTTAAATTTATTATAAGCAACTACAGCAGGAATTGCTGCTAATAGTCCTAATGCAGTTGCAAATAATGCTTCTGCTATACCAGGTGCAACTATTGCAAGACTAGTGTTTCTTGAAATTGCAATTGACTGAAAAGAATTCATAATGCCCCAAACTGTTCCAAACAATCCAATAAATGGTGCAGTTGAACCAACAGTTGCTAAAAATGTAAACCCCTTTTCAATTTTTGACATTTCTTTTTCTATTCCTCCCTCAAGGAATGCTGACATTCTCTCACTCAAATTTGTCTTAGATTTTTTCTTTAATAAGTTTTCCATGGCATTTTGGAATACCAAAGACATTGGATCTTCTAAATTACTTGGTAAACCATTATAAAAATTCTCAGCAGATTTAGAATTCCAAAATTTTTCCTCGAATTCCTCAGAAGATTTATTTATTTTTTTAAAAAGTCGATATTTTTCTATAATCACTGCCCATGAATAAACTGAACAAAGTATTAGGCTGATCATTACTAATTTAACAATTATATCTGCTTTTAAAAATAAACTAAAAAGTGAAAAATCTGTATTTGTGCCTAGGTCAATTGCTTTTGCGGCTATATCTGCTTCCATGGTCACTCATCACACTTAATTGTGTCATGAATTTGACTATGTAGATTTAAAGATTACTCATTTTTATATGTTTCATGAAAATAACTGGCTAAAAGAATTGCATCAGCTTTATTTGAGTCTTTTTTTTTAGATAAATTTGAAGAAAAATAAGGAAATATCTCAATAGCTCTTGTTCTGCTAGCATCTTTTTCAGAGTTAATTAAATTAAAATATTTTTTCCACTTTGCTGGTCTGACAAAATAAATTGGCAACTGCATTGCGCTACAAATACCTTTTAAAATTCCAAAAGATTGACCAAAATTAAACATGCTAGTTACCCCCTGGCCTGGCATAGCTGACACTTGTTCTATGACCACTTTAATATTTTTTTTTTCATATGTTTTTATTCTAAAAGAAATTTCATTAAATATTTGAGATCCATTAACTTGTTTTTTATTTTTTTTTCCTTCAGTCATTGTTGGCATCTCAAGCACATCTTTAATTATTCCATCTTCTAAAAAACATATAGATCCTGATATTCCTGGGTCAATTCCGATTATTAACATCAAATATTTCCTAAATTTACGTTTGAAAAAACGTTCTGAACATCATCGTCATCCTCCAGATTTTCTAAAAACTCAATCACACTTTCTTTTTGATCATTTTGAATATCAACGCTGTTAATTGGCACCCACTCAATCTCTGTGGAAATAAAATTTGCAATTGTATTTTCTAAATTTTTTTTAACATTATATATTTCATTTGAAACACATTGAACTTCATGTAATTCCTGGTGAGAAATACATTCCTCTGCACCAGCTTCTATAGCCAATTCAAAAATTTTGTCTTCTGATATTTCATTTTTATCAATCTTTATTATCCCGAGTTGTTTAAAGTTATGAGATGCTGATCCTTGCGTACCTAGACTTCCACCAGATTTTTGAAAAATGGTTCTCACATTGGAAGCTGTTCTATTTTTATTATCAGTTAAAGTTTCAACAATTACAGCAATTTTGTTTGGTCCAAATCCTTCATATCTCAAATTTTCAAAATTTGCGCCAGATGCAGCAGAAGATTTATCTATTGCTCTTTCAATATTATCTTTTGGCATATTTGCTGATCTAGCAGCCTGTACTGCTGATCTTAATCTTGGGTTCATTGCAGGATCTTTGTCTCCAAGCTTTGCAGCTACTGTAATTTCTTTAGATAACTTTGAGAAAATTTTTGAACGTTGCTTGTCGGCTTTTCCTTTTTTATGTTTAATACCTGCCCAATGAGAATGACCTGCCATATCTAAATTAAATATTTTTAAGTTTATCTCCAAATATATAACTATTAATATTTTTAGCTAAACCAGTATTTATATCACAATCAACAATAACACCAGACAAAGTCCCTTCACCAACTGCCGGAAAATGTTTGACCGAGTCTTTTTTTAGAAATCTATTTAATGAATTTTCTTTGTCCATTCCAATTACAGAATCGTAATCCCCACACATCCCAGCGTCTGTTTGGTATCCAGTACCATTCTTTAGTATTCTTGCATCATTAGTTGGAATATGAGTGTGAGTTCCAACAACTAACGTTGCATGACCATCAAAAAAATGACCTATAGCATTTTTCTCACTAGTAATTTCACCGTGAAAATCAACTACCAATAAGTCGTAGTCATCTTTTAAATTGAATTCGCTTAAAAATTTTTTTGAAGTTTCAAAAACATCTTCACATTTTTTCATAAAAACATTGCCCATAAGGTTTAGTACCCCGACTCTTATATTTTTATCAGTTTTGAAAATTTGAAAACCTCGACCAGGTGCAGGTTCAAAAAGATTTTTAGGACGTAACAATCTCTCTTCTTTTTCTATATACTTCATTATTTCTTTTTGATCCCAAACATGATTACCAGTTGTTATAACGTTCACACCACAGTTATAAAAATCTTTGCAGATTTCTTCTGTCAAACCAAAACCTTGTTCTGCAGCATTTTCGCCATTAGCAATAACAAAATCTATTTTTTTTGATTTAATTTCACTAAGTAAGCTACTTGAAAGTTTGGAACACCCCGAAATACCAACAACATCTCCTAAAAATAAAATTCTCAAAATATTAAACCTCTTTCAGTAATTATTAAATCAAGCTTCTTATCATAATTATTAACTGGTACCTCTTTTAATTCTTGGAAAGAAAAAGCAAATCCTACCTTAAAGACCTTTTTTTTAATTTCAATTTTTTCAATATAACGATCATAAAAACCACCGCCATAACCTAATCGATTAAATTGCTTATCAAAAGCTAATAGTGGAACTAGTAATATATCTGGATAAACTTTCTTTTTAGATAATGGTTCAATAATCCCGTATTTGTTTATCTTTAACGGATTATCTTTGGACCATTCATAAAAGTCCATTTGGTTGTTATTCTCAATAATTGGTAATGAGACAATTTTTTTATTTTTACTAAATAAATTTAAAACTTCTAAATCATCTATCTCATGATTACATGGATAATATCCACCAACAATTTTTGTTTTAAGCTTATTATCCTTTAGAAAATTAATAAATTTTAAAGAATTGATTTTGAAATTTTCTTTAAAATTTTTTTTTCTAAGTGTTGTTATTTTTCTTCTTAATTTAGATTTATTCACAAATTTATTGAGATAAATTTTCTTGTTTTGCTTTTTCTACAAAACTTGAAATTTTCTCTGCAGCACTATCAATTAGATCTTCATATTTTTTTTGATTAGTTTCAATCTCGATTTTTAATTTCTCATGATTTAAATTTAACTCTTTTATTTCTTCTTCCTTTTTATTTTTATATTCATAAATTAGAGTTTTTAATTCTTTAAATTTATTTGATAAATCTTTTAATTCTTGTTTCTTTTGGTCAACTTTTTTTTTTGTTTCGTAGTATTCATCCATTATTTTAACTGCTGTAATTAATAAGAGTTTATTCTCTCCCAAATTGCCAAGATCGTTTTTTAAATGATTAAATTTTTGGTTTATTTGTATTAACAATTCTTCTAGATGTTCCTCTTGTCCGTCATCACAAGACAATAAAAACTCTTTATTATTAAACTTAATACTTACATTTGCCATTTGTCTATTTCTTCCAATAAAATATCTGTTTCTTGGTTTAATTCATCGATTTTCTCAGAAAACTCTATTTGTTTTCTTTCTTCAACCTTTTCTTTACTTCTAAACTCATCTAATTTTTTTGATAAAATTTCATTTTGATCTGATAGCTCTTTATATTTTTTTTCTAATTCATTTTTTTCAATCTCTAATTGATTTTTATGCAGGTTAAGATTTTCAATATTATTTCTCAAATCTGGATTGGTTAGATCTAAATTTTTTAATTCTTCTAAAGCTAGATTAAGTTTTTTTTCTTTTTCGTTTATAGAATTCATATATATATACTTATATTATTAAATAGAATCTTCTTAGTCTAGTCAGGATAATTTTGAGTAAAATACATAACGATTTAGCAAATTGTATCAGATTTTTATCTATTGATGCAGTTCAAAAAGCTAATTCTGGTCACCCTGGGATGCCAATGGGTATGGCAGACGTTGCAACAGTACTTTTTAGGTATTTTTTAAAATTCAATCCACAAAATCCAAATTGGATAAATAGAGATAGATTTGTTTTATCAGCTGGGCATGGTTCAATGCTTCTTTATTCTTTGTTGTATTTGACTGGTTATAAAAGTATTTCGTTAAATTCGATTAAAAAGTTTAGACAACTAAACTCTATTTGCGCAGGTCATCCAGAGTATCATACAAAAACTGGAATTGAGACAACCACTGGTCCACTTGGACAAGGAATAGCTAACGCAGTTGGATTTGCACTAGCTGAGGAAGTGCTTAAAAAAAAAATAGGTAAAAATCTAATTAATCACAAAACTTATGTTATAGCTGGCGATGGTTGCTTGATGGAAGGCATTAGTCACGAAGCGATGAGTTTAGCTGGTCACTTAAAATTAAAAAATTTAGTAATGCTTTTCGATAATAATAATATTTCAATAGATGGTCCAACAAGTCTTGCTGTATCAGATAATTTTAAAAAAAGATTTCAAAGCTATGGATGGGATTACATATTAGTTGACGGCCACAATGAAAATCAAATTTATAAAGCTTTAAAAAGGGTTCAAAATGCAAAAAAACCAACTGTAATTTCTTGTAAAACAAAAATTGGATATGGTTCCCCAAATAAGTCTGGCAAATCGTCTTCACATGGTAGTCCTTTAGGATTAGATGAAATCAAATTAGTAAGAAAAGCACTCAAATGGAAATATAAAGCCTTTGAAATTCCAAAAAATTTATTAAATGAATGGAGAGCTATAGGAAGCAAGGGTCAGTTAATTGAAAAAAAATGGAACAAGTTAATTAAAAAACATAGTAAAAAATTTAGTCTAATCAAAAAAAATAACTTTAAAAATGCTTTAAATTCAGAAAAGAAATTTGCAATCAAAGAACCTAAAACCTTGGCAACAAGAAAGTGTTCTGAGTTAACTTTACATGCATTAACCAATTCAAATAATAATCTCATTGGTGGTTCTGCAGATTTAGCTGGATCCAACAACACCAAAACAAAAAAACATAAAATTATTACACCAGGAAATTTTGATGGAAATTATATTCATTATGGTGTCAGAGAGCACGCGATGAGCGGGGTAATGAATGGAATCGCACTCCATAGTAATTTTATTCCTTATGGTGGAACTTTTTTAATATTTTCTGATTACTGTAAACCTTCAATAAGATTATCAGCTCTAATGCAACAAAGAGTCATTTATGTAATGACACATGATTCTATTGGCTTAGGTGAAGATGGGCCAACACATCAACCAATTGAGCAATTATCTGGTTTAAGATCAATTCCAAACCTAAATGTTTTTAGACCAGCAGACAGAATTGAAACAATTGAATGCTGGGAGCATGCATTAAAAACTCCAAAGACTCCAAGTGTTTTGTCTCTAACAAGACAAAATTTAGACCCGATTAGAAAAAAATATTCCTCAAATAATAAATGTTCACTTGGTGCTTATGAAGTTCTCAGAACTAATAAAAAAATTAAACTAACAATTTTAGCAAGTGGTTCAGAAGTAAATCTTGCGATCGAGGCAAGTCATAAACTTGCCAAAGATAAAATTTATTCTAAAGTTATTTCAGTACCTTGCATGGAGCTTTTTGATAAACAAAGTAAATCATATATAAATAAAATACTAAATGAAACCAAAAATAAAATCTCTATAGAAGCTGGTTCAAGTGATTGTTGGAAAAAGTATGTTGGAGAAAATGGGAAAAATTTTGGAATTAATGAATTTGGTAAAAGTGCACCATTTAAAGAAATATATAAATTTTTTGGGCTTACAAAAGAAAATATAACTAGCAAATCAAAAAAATTCATTAATAATTAATTATGACGATTAAAGTTGGAATAAATGGAATGGGTAGAATTGGTCGAATGATAATCAGATCAATAATAGAAAACGAAAACGAAAACATAAAAATTCAACACATAAATAATAGATCAAGTTCTGAGGCTACGTGTACATTGATAAAATATGATTCAATACATGGTAAATTTAATGCTAATTTAGATTTTGATGTAAATCACCTAATAATAAATAATAAAAAAATTACATTTTCTCAGGAAACTAATATTGAAAATATAGACTGGAAAAAATTTGATGTTGATTATGTTTTTGAATGTACGGGAAAATTTAATTCTAAAGAAAAACTTTTAGCTCACATTCAGAATGGAGCAAAAAAAGTAATTGTATCTGCACCGTGTAAAAACGCAGATAAAACAATTGTATTTGGTGTAAACGAAAAAGATATAACAAGTGAAGACCAAATAATCTCGGCTGCATCTTGCACCACAAACTGTTTAGCTCCAGTTGTAAATACGCTAAATGAAAATTTTGAAATTGAAAAAGGATTTGTGACTACTATTCACGCATTTACTAGTGATCAAAGAATTTTAGATAATTCTCATAAAGACCCAAGAAGAGCAAGAGCAGCTAGTCAATCAATTGTACCAACATCTACTGGTGCCTCAAAAGCAATTGGTGAAATTATTCCTAGCTTGAAAGGAAAGTTAGGGGGAGTTGCAATGAGAGTACCTATCCCAAATGTTTCACTTGTAGAATTAGTTTTCTGCACAAAAAAAAATATCAACAAAGAAAATATAAATAAATCATTTGAATTAGCATCTAAAAATAATCTAAAAAATATATTAGAAATTACTCATGAAAAGTTAGTATCAATTGATTTTAATCATAACCCTGCATCCGCTATTGTTGATGGATCACTTACTAATGTTGTTGGAGACAATATGGGTAAAATTTCAGCCTGGTATGATAATGAATGGGGTTTTTCAAATCGTATGTGTGATATTGTAGAATTTATTAATCAAAATTCTTAATGCAAAGCGTTGCTAAACTAACAAACCTTCATGGTAAAAAAGTTATTTTAAGATTGGATTTAAATGTCCCGCTTAAGAATGGTGAAATAACTGACACAACAAGAATTGATAAAGTTCTTCCAACAATTGAATTTTTATTAAAGCAAAATTCAAAAATAATTATCTTATCTCACGTTGGTCGACCAAAAGGAAAAGTAATAAAAGATCTTTCATTGAAACCAATTCAAGAAGATATAGAAAAAAAATTAAATGAAAAAATAAACCTTATTGAAAAAAATATTTATGAGATAAAAAAAGACATACTTGATAATTTTGATGAAAAAATTTTACTAATTGAAAATATTAGATTTTATATAGAAGAGGAAAAAAATGAAGCAAATTTTGCAAAACATTTAGCAAGTTTGGGTGATATTTATGTAAATGATGCTTTTTCATGCTCACATAGAGCGCATGCATCTGTTTGTGAAATTTCAAAATTTTTACCATCTTTTTCAGGATTACAACTAGATTTAGAGATAACTGCATTAAAAAAAATTACATCTAATATAACTAAACCTGTTACTTGCATAATAGGAGGATCTAAAATTTCTACTAAAATCAATATTATAAAAAACTTAATTTCAAAATTTGATAACATAGTAATTGTGGGTGCAATGGCGAATAATTTAATTGAACACAATGGTTATAATATTGGAAAATCTATTAAGGAAGAAAACGTTAATTCTATAGTTAATGAAATACTATCATATTCAAAAGAAAAAAATTGTAATATAATTTTTCCAGAAGATGTAGTGGTAGCCAATGATTTAAATGGTCAGCCTAAAATTAAAGAATTAAATCAAATTAAATTAGATGATATGATTTTGGATATAGGTCCAAAAACTGTTGAAAGAATATTTAATATTATTGATAACACAAATACCATATTGTGGAACGGTCCTGCTGGATATTTTGAAAATCCCAATTTTGCAAATGGAAGCAATGAAATTGCAAAAAAAATAATTGAAAAAAATAAAGAAAATAAAATTTACTCTGTCGTGGGTGGTGGGGACACCGTTTCATTAATTAATTCATTAAATGCTGTTAAAAATTTTAATTTTGTTTCAACCGCTGGTGGAGCATTTTTGGAATATCTTGAAGGAAAGGAACTTCCTGGTATAAGCGCCTTAAATTAAAATGTCAGAACTAAACAGAATAGCTCTTAAAATACTTTCAAATGGCAAAGGAATACTTGCAGCGGATGAAAGTAATGGAACTATGACAAAAAGGCTCGAAGCTGTTGAAATCCAATCAACACCAGATAAGAGACTTGCTTTTAGAGAAACTCTTTTTAATTCAGAATGCATGAAAGATTGCATCGGTGGTGTAATTTTATACGATGAGACGATAAACCAAATTTCAAATTCAGGTAAATCAATTCCTGAATTAATCTCTGCTAGTGGAGCAGTCCCAGGAATTAAAGTAGATACTGGTGCAAAAAACTTGGCAAATTCTCCAGAAGAAAAAATTACTGAGGGACTAGATGGGCTTCGAGAAAGATTAAAAAAATATCACGAGCTTGGTGCAAGATTTACAAAATGGAGAGGTGTTTATTCTATAAGTGATAACTATCCTAGCAAACTTGCAATTCATTCTAATGCTCATGCCCTTGCAAGATATGCAGCATTAGTTCAAGAGTGTGAGATGGTTCCTATAGTTGAGCCAGAAGTTTTGATGGATGGTGATCATTCTGCAGATCAATGTTTAAAGAAAACATCAGAGGTTATAAAAAAATGCTTTGAAGAATTAATTCTACACAAAATTGACTTGTCAGGGATTATATTAAAACCAAACATGATTTTAGCTGGAAGTAATTCAAAAAATAAGATTTCTAATGAAGAGGTTTCAAATAAAACACTTGAATGTCTTAAAAATTCAGTGCCGACAGAAGTTCCAGGGATTGCCTTCTTGTCGGGAGGTCAATCTGAAGTGGAGGCAACAGAAAATTTAAATTTAATAAGCAAAAACAATAGTACAAATTTTATAATGACCTATTCATATGGTAGAGCCTTGCAACAAAGTGCTCTTAAATTTTGGTCTAAAGATATCACTAAAATCGCAGAAACACAGGATGTGTTTAATCATAGAGCAAGAATGTGTACTCTAGCTGCTCAAGGCAAATGGACAAGTGATCTTGAGAATAAATAAAAAAAAATTTATTTATCTCATCTCTCCAAACAAAATTCCAAAAAATTTTTATAAAACTCTAAATGAAGTATTAAAATCAGATAAAATAAGTTTTTTTCAAATGAGATTTAAAAAATACTCTTTTGAAAAAAAGATTTTTTTAGGAAAAAAAATCAAACATTTGTGTAAAAAAAATAATGTAAAATTTATTGTGAACGATGACCCAATCCTTGCTAAAAAATTAAATGCTGATGGATGTCATTTGGGACAAAAAGATATGAATATTAAAGAAGCAAAAAAAATAATTAAAGGTAAAATTATTGGAATAACTTGTCATAATTCAATTAACCTAGCAAAAGAAGCTATTAAACATAAAGCTAATTACATTGCTTTTGGTGCTTTTTTTTCAACAAAAACAAAAAAAACAAAATATAGATCTCACACAGAAACTTTAAATAAAGTGAGGAAATTAACAAATATTCCTATTGTAGCTATTGGTGGAATAACCAACAAAAACTACAAAAAACTTTTATTGAACAATGCAAATTTTTTAGCTATCTCAGGCTACATTTGGAATAATAAAAAATATAAACCTGCAGAAGCTATAGAAAGTTTAATATGAAAATAAATGCAAGTGAAATTAGAGTTGGGATGCTCTTAGAATATAAAAGTGATCTTTGGCAAGTTCTAAAAACACAACATGTAAAACCTGGAAAAGGAGGTGCATTTGCACAAGTAGAAATGAAAAGTGTTGGTAAAAATACTAAACTAAATGAAAGATTTAGATCCAGTGAAACTGTAGAAAAAGCATCATTAGATGAAAATAAATACAATTATATTTATGAAGATGATGCTAATTATTTTTTTATGGAACCAAAATCTTTTGAACAAATAGAAATTAAAAAAGAAATTATAGGAGAACAAGGTAAATTATTAAGTGAAAATCTTGAGGTATCTGTAAGTTTTTATAATGAAAATCCAATTTCAGTTGAGCTACCAAATCAGGTACAATGTAAAATAGAAAATACTGACGCAGCATTAAAAGGTCAAACTGTTTCGTCCTCTTATAAACCAGCTACTCTTGATAATGGTTTAAACATTCAAGTTCCACCATTTATAGAGGCAGGAGATGAGGTCATTGTTGATACTCGAAATTTAGAGTACGTAAAAAAGATTTGAAATGATATCAATATCTTCAAATCTTAACTTAATGATAAAAGCTGCTGAAAAAGCATCTAAATCTGTGATAAGAGATTTTGGTGAAGTAGAAAAATTACAAGTTTCTAAAAAAGGTCCTTACGATTTTGTTACAAAAACAGATAAAAATGTAGAAAAAATTTTAATAGAAGAATTATCTAAATCAAAAAAAAATTATTCATTCATTACAGAGGAAACTGGTAAGATAAATAACAAAGACAAGGAAAACTTTTGGATTATTGATCCAATAGACGGAACTACTAATTTTCTTCATGGTATTCCTCATTTTGCTATTTGTATCGCGCACATGTCTAAAGATGAAATTATAAGTGGATTAATTTTTGATCCAATTAAAGATGAAATGTTTTTTTCTGAAAAAAATAAGGGAGCATACTTAAACAATCAAAGACTAAGGGTTTCAAAAAAAAATTTTACTGAAGATTGTTTGTTCTCTAGTAATCATGAGGGTGCAAAATTTAGTGATTTAAATATGAGATGTAGTGGTTGTGCAGCACTTGATCTAGCATATGTTGCTTCGGGAAGACTTGATGGATTTTTTCATAATAAAATTAATATTTGGGATGTAGCAGCTGGTGCTTTAATGGTTGAAGAGGCCGGTGGAATAGTTAACGAAATTAACAAATTTGATATGAAGAATATCAATATCAGAGCTTCAAGTAGTGCAATTTACGATAAAATGCTTGAAAATTTAGTTAACTTTTAATTGTTTTAAAAAATTCTTTTGCTATAAGTCTCGGCATGAAAAAAAATATTCATCCAAACTATCATACAATTAAAGTAGAAATGACTGACGGTACACAATTTGAAACAAAATCAACTTGGGGTGCTGAAGGCGATTTACTTAAACTTGAAATTGATCCAAAATCACATGCTGCTTGGACAGGTGGAAAACAGAAATTAATGGATAAGGGTCGAATAAGTAAGTTTAATAAAAAATTTCAAAACTTTAAATCAGAAAAGAAAAATTAAATGTCAAATGCACCTCTGATGCCAATGGCTACTGCTGTTTGGTTAGTAGAAAATACAACTTTAACATTCAAACAGATTGCAGATTTTTGTAAACTGCATGAAGTAGAAATACAAGGTATAGCAGACGGAGAAGTTGCCAAAGGAATTAAAGCCTATAATCCTATTATTTCAGGACAACTATCAAGAGAAGAAATAGAATTATCATCTAATGATGAAAATAGACCATTACAAATTAAGAGTAGTGATATTGAAATTTCAAATAATGAAAAAAAAATAAAAAAATATATCCCTCTTTCAAAAAGACAAGACAAACCAGATTCTGCTTTATGGCTTATAAGACAACATAATATTTTAAAAGACTCACAAATAGCTAAATTAGTTGGAATTACAAAAAATTCAGTAACTTCGATAAGAAATAAAAGTTACTGGAATTACAATAATCTTAATCCAAAAGATCCTGTAGCATTAAATCTATTTTCTCAAAAAGACCTGATAGACGCAATAGAAAAAGCTGAAAGAAGAATTAAGAGAGAAAAAAAAGAAAAAGAAAAACAAAATAAAGTTAATCAAACAAGCGTATAATGAACAAAACTAATAGACATAAATTAATAAAAGTGCTAACAAACCACTTTTTTGGAGGTAGTTATTAAAATAGAAGTAAAAGACAATAATGTTGAACAAGCATTAAGAGTTTTAAAAAGAAAACTGCAAAGAGATGGTTTTTTTAAAGTTATTAAATTAAAAAATACTTATGAAAAACCTTCTGAAAAGAAAAAAAGAATTCTTCAAGAAAATATTAAAAGAGTTAAAAAGTTAAACAAACTTAAGAACAGAATTTAAATATATCGCGGGGTGGAGCAGTCTGGTAGCTCGTCAGGCTCATAACCTGAAGGTCGGCGGTTCAAATCCGTCCCCCGCAACCAATTTAAACGACTTTATTTAATAACAATTTATAAACTGAATTATATTTAGCTATCATTTGTTTTTCTGTAAAACTGCTATTTACATATAAGAATTGTTTTTTAATGATATTTTCTTTTTTCTTTTTTTTTAAATTAATAAATTGAATTATTTTATTTTCTAAATCGTATGCTTTGTTCAAAAAAAGTGTTGAATCTTTAATATTGGGATATTTTAGATTTTTAATGCCATTAACATTTGATCCAATTACAGGAACTTTCATAAACATAGCTTGCAATATAGAGATAGACATAGCTTCACCTTTTGAGGCTTGAATATACAAATCGAGTTTTCTATACCAATTTTCAAGCTCTGCTTGATTTAATGTTCCAGAAAATATAATTTTTTTTTTATTTTTTTTTATAACTCTATTTTTAAGCTCTAATTTATTCTCTCCATCACCTGCAATAAGGCACTTTATTCTAAAATTTTTATTTAAAATAGATTGAACTGAATCTATTAAAATATCAAAATGTTTATTATTATTTAATCTTCCCGCCATACCAACAGTAAAAATGTTTTTTTTATTTTTTTTTATTTTTTTGTGAGTTCTAATTGAAACACCATTATTAATTTTTATAATTTTTTTTTTTTCTATTCTTAATTTTTTATTTAAATAAGCTAAATTTTCATCATTAAGCACTACAAATTTATCAATAGTATTTTTGAAAAATTTTATGATAATTTTGTCTTTAAAAGATTTAAGGCTCGAAGATGTATGATCAACATAAATTATTCTAACTTTAAAGAATAATTTTGCGAATAAACATCCTAATATTTGATAATTATGCAAAACAATAATATCTGGTCTAAATTTAATTAAATTTAATGTAACAATTGGAAAGAAAAAAAAAGATAAAAATCTAAATGTTTTAATATAATAAAAATTATTTTTTAAAATTTTTTTATGAGTTAAAAAATCACTTGATAACTTTGGGCCAACATAAATCCCAGCATATTTTTTATCTTTATCTTTAATTAATGAGCTAACAACATTGAATACACCGCCTACTCCTGAAAAAAGGATGTGAGCTATCTTCATAAAATAAAAATTCCTTCCATATGTAAAATTTTAAAATATTTATTATTTAATATTAATATGATTATTTTGTTAACTATACATTTTAATAATTTAATACTATATATTGAATTTTAAATTTACAAAAAAACTTAGCTATTAATGAATAAAATATTAAAAATTATTTCTATAAATCTTATAATTTTTATTTTTATTATAATTGTATTAGAAATAATCGCTAGAGTTGGAATATTTGTTGTAAGAGGATCTTCAACTACTGGAATAAACGAAAGAACTTTGAACCTAGACTATGAACCATATGTAATGTTTGGTAATGAGTGGGAAAAACAATATTCTAATCTAAATCCAAAAGAAAAAATTAGAATTATGCTTTTGGGAGGCTCCACAGGCCTAGCTTTTGATGTAAAAATTTTGGAAAAAAAGATTAAACAAAAAACAAACATAGAAACTGAAATTTTTAATTCAGCCGCAGGTGCATATAATGCGAGACAGCAACTTGTTTTACTTTCAATATGGGGAAAAAGAATTAATCCAGAAATTGTTATTTCTTTTGATGGTGCAAATGATATTTTACACTCATTAAGAGGTGAAAATGAAATAGGAACTTTTTTTCTTAATCATACATATAATACTTATTTAACAAAACCTTACCTTGGAACCTTTGTTTATTTTATACAA
>CACBDD010000007.1 GCA_902537905.1 uncultured Pelagibacteraceae bacterium
TCAAAGTAAAAGAAAAAAATGCTGGTAAGACAGGAATTGAAAATTTAAAGAATAGAAATGACGAATTAGGATTATTATCCAGTTCAATGGAGGATATGACTAATGAATTACAAAAACGAATTTCTCATGCAGAAAATTTTTCAACAGATTTAGTGCATGAAATAAGAAATCCATTAGCTTCTTTAAAAAGTGCATCGGAAATTTTAAAAGACACAAAAGATATAAATCAAAGAACCAAGCTTTTAGATATTCTTACTCATGATGTACAAAGAATTGAAAGATTAATCACAGATTATTCACAAATGTTGAAAGATGAAGTAGCTCTTAGTAAAGAACAAATGAAAAAATTAGATATACAGCCAATTATCCAATCTGTTGTTGATGATTATAATAATATTTATAAATTTAAAAAAAATATAAGCATAAACTATCAAAACGATGGAAAGTCAGAGTACCTTATTAATGGAATAGAAAATAGGATTGAACAAATCGTTGCTAATTTATTAGATAATTCTATTTCGTTTAGTGACGATGGTAGCGAGGTAATTGTAAACGTTTCAAATGGATTAGAAAAAAAAGTTATAGTTAAAATTTTAGATGAAGGACAAGGATTTAAAGAGAAAGATACTTCAAAGATTTTTAATCGTTTTTACAGTAATAGACCAGAAAATTTTGGTGAGCATTCAGGACTAGGTCTCAATATCGTAAAAAATTTAGTTGAACTTCATGATGGAAAAATTGAAGCATCCAATAGGCTAGATAAGCAGGGTGCATTGATAGAAATAAAATTTCCTAGTTTATAATCTTTAGTTGATAAAATAGAACTTAAATGTATAAAACTCGCTATGGATGATTTTAAAGTAAAAGATATTTCTCAGGCTGAATTTGGAAGAAAAGAAATTTCTATAGCAGAAAGCGAAATGCCTGGTTTAATGGCGTTAAGAGAAGAGTATTCTAAAGAAAAACCCTTAAAAGGTGCCAGAATTATTGGGTGTCTTCATATGACTATCCAAACAGCAGTACTAATTGAGACATTAGTAGATCTTGGAGCAGAAGTAAGATGGTCATCTTGTAATATATTTTCTACACAAGACCATGCAGCAGCAGCAATAGCAAAAGCTGGAATTCCTGTTTATGCGTGGAAAGGTGAAACAGAAGAAGAGTACTTGTGGTGTATTAAACAAACAATAGTTGGAAAACCTGACTGGAAACCAAATATGTTATTAGATGATGGGGGAGATTTAACTGCTATCATGCATAATGAATATAAAGATTTAATGAAAGATATAAAAGGTGTTTCAGAGGAGACTACAACCGGAATTAAAGCATTAAACAAAATGGAGAAAGATAATTCTCTTTTAGTTCCTGCAATTAACGTCAATGACTCTGTAACCAAATCTAAATTTGATAACTTATACGGATGTAGAGAAAGTTTAGTTGACGGTATCAGAAGAGCTACTGATGTCATGATGTCGGGTAAAATTGCAATAGTTGCTGGTTTTGGTGACGTTGGAAAAGGAAGTGCCGCATCTTTAAGACAAAGTGGTGCTAGAGTTCTTGTTACAGAAGCAGATCCTATTTGTGCACTTCAGGCAGCAATGGAAGGATATGAAGTAGTTTTAATGGAAGAAGCTATAAGTAGAGCGGACATAGTGGTTACGGCAACTGGAAATAAAGATATTGTTACTGCGGACCACATGAGAGATATGAAAGATAGAGCAATTTTATGTAACATTGGACATTTTGATAATGAAATTCAGGTTGAGGCATTGAAAAATTATAAATGGACAGAGGTTAAGCCCCAAGTACATGAAATTGAATTATCAAGCGGAAAAAGAATTATCCTTTTAGCTGAGGGTAGATTAGTTAATTTAGGTTGTGCAACAGGACATCCAAGTTTTGTAATGAGTGCGTCTTTTACTAATCAGGTAATAGCCCAAATAGAACTTTGGCATAATCATAAAAATTATGAAAATAAAGTTTATGTTTTACCTAAACATTTAGATGAAAAAGTAGCAACATTGCATCTGAAAAAAGTTGGAGCTAAATTAACTAAATTATCAAAAGAACAAGCTGATTATATAAGTGTTGGAACAGAAGGCCCATTCAAACCAGATGCCTATCGCTATTAAAAATAGCAAGATCGATATAAGTTCAGAAGAAACAACAAGAGTTTTAGCAGAAAGTTTTCAAAATTTTTTGCAAGGTGGAGAAATTATATTTTTATATGGTGAAATGGGTGTTGGTAAAACTACATTCATAAAATATTTGATTAATGAATTTCAAAAAAATTCAGATCTTCCAATTCTAGAAGTTACAAGCCCTACATTTAATTTGTTAAACGAATATCAAGTAGGCTCTAAGAAAATAAAACACTATGATTTGTTTAGGATTAAAAATAAAAGAGATACTAATGATCTCAACATATATGAAAAAGACAAAAATTTGATTACTTTTGTTGAATGGCCACAATTAATTAAAGATAATCAGGAGAAAGTTATAGAATTAAGATTTAATTATGAAAATGATTTAAATAATAGAACTGTTGAAATCATAGGTATTGATTAAAAATATACTAGAATGAAAAATTCAAAGGATTTACAAAGAATAAAAGGAGATGCATCATTTAGAACATTTTATAGAAACAAAAAAAGGAACTCGATATTTGCTTATGCAGAAAAAGAAAAAAAGAAAAATTTGTTGATTTATGATGCGGTCAATAAAATTTTAATAAAAAATAGAATATTAGCACCAAATCTGATCAGCCATAGTTATAAAAAAAATTTTATCGAAATTGAGGATTTTGGAAATGTTTCGCTATTCAGGGTTTTAAAAAATAAAAAAAATAATAAATATTTATTTTTTAAAAAAATTATTAACTTACTTAATAAAATACAAAAAATTAAAACTAAAAAAATTAAAAATTTTTTAAACCAAAATTACAAACTTGAATTCTATAAAAATAAAATTTTATATAGTGAAGCAAAACTTTTTAGCGATTGGTATGTTGAAAAAAAATTTAATAAAAATAAATCTGTATTTAAAAAAAAATTTCAAAATGAGATAAATAAATTGTTATCTCAAATTAATAATAAAAACGTTACATTTGTACATAGGGATTTTCATGTTTCAAATTTAATGTATTTTAAAAATCAAATTGGTTTGATTGATAATCAAGACGCTCTTATTGGTAATCAAGCCTACGATTTAGCCTCATTGATTGATGATGTTAGATTGAAAACTGATAACAGATTAAAAGAAAAAGTTTTTAATTATTATATAAAAACAAATAAAAAGATTAACCTAAAAAAATTTAAAGAAGACTTTGAAATTTTGTCAATTCTAAGAAATTTTAAAATTATTGGAATCTTCACTAGGCTTGCATTTAGAGATGATAAAAAAAAATATATTCAACTTATTCCTCATGCATGGGAAATGATTGATTATAGATTAAAGCAGAATAAAATTTTTAAAGATTTAAAATTGTTGTTAAAAAATAATTTTCCAGAATTCGTCGATTAAATTATGAAAATAAATACAGCATTAATATTATGTGCAGGCTACGGAAAAAGATTGAAACCAATAACATTAGATACACCTAAACCTTTGTTGGAAATAAATAATGTAACAATGTTAGAAAAATGTATTCAATTGATAAAAAATTTGGGAATTAAAAAAATTTTAATAAATACATTTTATTTAAAAGATCATTTTCCAAAATTCTTAAAAGATAAAAATTTTGATATTGATATTGAAATCATAGAGGATGGAAAAGATATTTTAGATACTGGAGGTGGTATTTTAAATTTAATTAAGCATTTAAATGAAGATGATTTTATAGTTTTTAATCCTGATACTTTATGGACAAAAGAATACGACATTGAAATTAATAAAATGGAAGAATTTTATTTTAGTAAAAATTTAAAAAATATTCTTTTACTTGCTAATAAACATTTAAGTTTTGATAAAAATTTAAAAGGTGACTTTAATTTAGAAAATAATCTAATTGCTAGGGAAACAGAGAAAAATTATATTTACACAGGATGTCAAATATTAAACAAAAAGCTTTTTTTAAATGAAACTATTGAAAAATTTTCGATTTCTAAAATTTGGTTTAAATTAATAGATACAAAAAATTTGTATGGATATGAAAGTAAACAAAATTTTTATCATTTAACTAATTTGGAAATTTTCAAAAAACTAAAAGATCTTTAGCCCTATCTGAGTCCAAATATTTGGCACTTTTAATTTTTTTCTCATTACTTAATTCAATAAGTAAAGGATTACCTGTTGGTATTTCTAATTTTGATATTTCACCATTATCTAAATCAAATAGATATTTGCAAAGAGCTCTAATAGAATTTCCATGTGCAGATATTAAAATATTTTTATCATTTACGATTTCAATTTTCTTATTATAAAAATCTATTACTCTTTCATATGTATCTTTAAGAGATTCTGTACTAGGAATTCTATCTTGAGGTATATTTTTGTAAATTTCTATATTTGATGGATGGTATGGGTTTTCTTTGTTAAGAGGATCAGGTCTCAAATCCCAGGATCTTCTGAACTGATGAACCTTATCTTCCCCCAATTTTATCTTCATTTCATCCTTGTTAAGCCCAGTAAGTGCACCATAATGTCTTTCATTTAATTCCCATGCTTCAGTAGGAGCTTTATTATCCTTTAATTCTTCTTGAATTATTTTTAATGTATTTTTGGCTCTTAATTGGACAGAAGAAAAATAATGATCAATTAATAGGTTATTTTTAATAATTAATTCACCTGCTTTTTTTGCTTCTAATTCACCATTTTCTGTCAAATCAACGTCTACCCATCCAGTAAATTTTTTTTCTAAATTCCAAACACTTTGACCGTGTCTAACTAAAACTAAATAACTCATCTTTTACCTTTTAAATTAATTTGATAAATAAAACCACAAGATTAATGAAATATTTTTTTCAAAAATATAAATATTTTTTTTTACTGATTAATTTTATTTTACTTTCTGCTTGTTCATCAATTCCATCTAACACCGCAGACGGTTGTTCAATATTTAACGAAAGGTATTTATGGTACAAGCACGCTAAAAAAACAGAAGCAAAGTGGGGCACACCTGTGTACTTACAATTAGCTATAATAAAGATGGAATCTAGTTTTGATAGGTTGGCAAAACCTCCAAGACAAAAAATTTTCAAAGTTATTCCATACAAAAGACCTTCTAGTTCTTTTGGATATTCACAAGCAGTTAAAGGTACCTGGAAACAATATAAAGAAGAAACAGGAAATAAATTTGCAACAAGAACAAGATTTAAAGATAGTGTAGATTTCATTGGTTGGTACACAAACAAAACTGAGGAAATTTTAAAAGTTTCAAAGAAAGATGCTTTTAGGCAATATGTTGCATATCATGAGGGGTGGGGGAATTACAAAAATTATAAAAAAAATAACAAAGTTATTAATTTAGCTAAAAGAGTTGAAAAACAGTCTAACCTTTACAAAAAACAATTATCAAATTGTAAAAATAAATTGACTACAAGTAAGTATATTATTTTTTAATTTAATTGTTTTTTTAGTTCTATATCCACTGCATCAATTCGCTTAGTATTCTTAGCCAATGCCAAATACATTGTTGGAGTTACATATAGAGTAAAGAATGTTGATATAATCATTCCACCTAAAATAGTTGCACCAACAGCTAATCTTGATCCTTCACCGGCACCAGGACCTATATTTCCTATAACCAAAGGTATCATTGCAATCATAGTACTTAATGATGTCATTATGATAGGTCTTATTCTTAACTTACAGGCTTTTAATACTGCTTCTTGAATTTTAACGCCTGTTGTTCTTATTTGATTAGCATAATCGACAATTAAAATACTATTCTTTGTTGAAATACCAATAAGAATGATAAGGGCAATTTGTGAAAAAATATTTACTGAACTATTTAAAAATAAAATAAATACTAGACCACCAAATACAGCTAAAGGAACCGTTAAAATAATTATGAAAGGGTGAACAAAAGAGTTAAATGTTGCTGCCATTACTAAATAAGCAGTCAATAAAGCTAAAGCAAAAATCAAATATATTTCATTTGTAGTTTCTTTTAATTCTTCTGATTTTCCTTTCCAAGTAATCTGGTTTTGGGGTGCAACTTTTAACATTACATCTTCTAAATATTTAACAGCTTCAGTGAGGGTATAATTTTCTGATAGTGCAGCTGAAATTGTAACTGCTCTTTGCCGATTGTATCTTGGTAATGCCTCTGCTGTCCCTTTTTCTTCAAATTCCACAAGACTTGCCACAGAAACTAGTTTTCCTGTTGTCTCGGACCTTACAAATATCTTTGATAAACCGTCTTGATCACGTCTATCAGCTAAATATTGTTGTAAGATAATTGGGTACTCTCTTCCCTCCTTACTAAAAGAAGTAACTCTTTTTCCTCCATAAAGTGTTTCAAGAGTTCTACCAATATTCTCTGTCGATACACCTAAGTCATTAGCTCGATTTTTGTTGGTGATTAATTTAACTTCAGGCTTGTTTTTCGTATAATCACTCTCAATTCTGAACATGTTTCTATTTTTTCTTAATTCTCTCAGAACACTATTTTGAATGTCCTCTAATTCCTCATAGCTTGACCCATAAATAACCATTTGAACTGGTTTGTTGTAGCTTGAAACTCTTATTCCTTGTGGGGATATTGGAAAAGCAAAAGTTTCTGGAACCGAAACTACTTGTCCAATAGCTTCCCTTAATACAGTTTGACTATTTTTTTCTCTATTTTTCCATTCGTCAAGTAAAGCAATTATTATAAAAGTGTTGTAAGTCGTAGCAGATCTTCCAAAGCCAGGAACTCTCATAATTAGTCTTTCGTATGGACTATCTTCTGCCTGTAGTAATCTCAATATTCTACCCTCAATTATCTGAGCTTTTTCTTGAGTATACTCAAATGAACTACCTTCATCTGTTGATCCTATTATTAAATAAGAACCTCTGTCTTCCATAGGTAATAATTCTTTTTTTGAAAAATTAAAAAGATATGCAGATGCAGCAATTATAAAAATAATAAATATCGAAATTGTTTTTTGTCTGTTTATCCAGTACTTAAGTGAGTCAATGTAAAATCCAGTAAAAGATTTAAATCCATTATTAAACTTTTTAACTAAAAAATTAATTTTTTCTTTTTTATTTAAAAACTTACTTCCAAGCATTGGAGATAGAGTTAGTGCAACAAAAGATGATACTACAATCGAAAATGATAATGCTATCGCTGTCTCTTTGAATAATGTTCCAGATATTCCTTTAATAAAAATTAGTGGTAAGAACACTGCAATTAAAATTAATGTAGTTGCAATAATTGCAAAAGTAATTTGTTTTGAACCTTTATAAGCAGCGACTAACGGCGTTTCACCATTTTCTATTCTCGTATAAATAGCATCAGTCATAATTACAGAGTCATCAGTAATTATTCCTATTGCTAAAATAAAACTTAATAATACAAAAATATTTATGGAAAGATCAAAAATGTACAATCCAAGAAATGAACCAATCAAACTAACTGGAAGAGCTACAGCTGGTACTATGACAGCTTTAAGATTTCCAAGAAAAAGATAAATTATTAAAACCACTAAAACAAAAGCAATAATTAAACTTTTGTAAACCTCTTCGATTGCAGCACCAATATATGTTGCTCTATTAAAAGCTATTTCCAAATTTAATCCATCTGGTAGTGATTTATTAAGCTCTTTTATTTTAACTTTAATTTGATTTGATAACTCTACTGTTGAAGCTCCACTTTTAGCATAAATACCAATTCCAACAGTTTTAAGGTTTAGTGCATTTTTACTTTGTGCTTTGAATAACGTTTTTTCTGAAACAGGTCCAAACTCAATATTTGCTACATCAGATAGTATTACTACTTTGTCTTTATTTTTTCTTAGAGGAAGTTGCTTAATAGTATCTATGTTTGAATAAGATTTATCTATATTTAAAGTTAAATCTTTATTATTTGCTTCTAAGGTACCAGCAGGAATATTAAGATTTTCATTTCTTAAAGCTCTTTCAACTTCTTGAATTGTCAGGTTATTGGCTGCTAATTTGATAGGATCTATCCATACTCTTACACTCAGCTCTCTTAGTCCACCAACTAAAATTCTACCAACATTTGGAACACTTGAAAATGCATCTATAAGATATCTTTCAGCATAATCTCCAAGATCTAGATCGTTCCATGTAGGAGACGTAAGTGCTACCCACATAGTAGTCGTAAAACCTGCGGCTTGTTTTAGAATTTGAGGTGGATTAGCTTCGCTAGGTAAATTATCAACAACACGCGCAACTCTTTCTCTAATGTCATTTGCTGCATCGTCTAAGTCTATATCAGTATTAAATTGAATATTAATTCTGCTTCTTCCATTCAAAGAGCTAGAGTCTATGTTTTTAATACCTTCTGCACCGCCTATAACATCTTCAAGTTTTTGCGTTATTTCTTCGTCAACAATTTCTGCTGATGCTGATTTGTAATCTGTTTGAACCTGAACTACAGGAGGCTGTATTCCATCTGGAAGTTCTCTAACAGGTAGCTCTGCAAATACAAATATCCCAAAAATAATTAGTATTAAAGACATTACCCAAGCAACAACAGGACGTTTAATACTAACTTCGGTTATATACATTTAATTATTTTTTTTCTTTTTCAGATTTTTTAAAAATATTTTTTAACCAATCAAATTTACCTTTTTTTTCTTCAGCTTTTTTGGAACCCTTTTTTTTACCCCAGGCAGAATTTCCTTGTTTTTTCTTTGCACCTTTTTCAATAGGTCTGATCGTTAAGTTTGGTCTAACTTTTTTTGTTCCTTCTGCAACAATTTTATCACCTTTATCTAATCCATCTAAAATCTCAACAAATCCTAAATATCTATCACCTATAGTAACGTTTGTTTTTGTCACTTTATTTTTTTCGTCAACTTTATATATAAATATATTCTCACCTTCGACTATTGTGCTTGTATCAGGTGCACTTAAACCATCTCTCACATTATACTTAATTGAAATTTCTAAAAATGAACCTGGTAATATTTCTCCAGATTTATTGTCCATCTTTATTCTTGTAGCTAAAGATCTTGTGTCTTGACTTATTCTGCTTGCGAAAGAGTCAACTTCACCTTTATAAATTTTATTTTTGTACCCTGAGAATTTTATATCTACAGGTAAACCAACTTTTATAAATGGAACAAAAATTTCAGGTATATCAACATCACAATACAGTGAGCTAGTATCCTCAAGATTAATTAATAAAGAGGATTTTGATACTTCTAAATCTTCAGAGAATTCTCTTTTTCCAATAACTCCATCAAATTGAGCGATAATTTTTCTATTTTTTAGATTAGCAATAACATCACCTTTTTTAACCTTTTTGTTAAAATTTATTGGTTTAAGAATTTCATACTTTTCAACCTTAAATGACTGTGTTTTAACTGGAGCTGCAGTCCCATAGGTACTAACTACATTTTCAAAAACTCTTTCTTGAGTAGTAGTTACTATTATTCCAGGAGGAGGTCTTTTACTAAATTTTTTCTTAAAATGATTTCCAATCATTGTTCGACCGATGATCACAGTAGCAATGATTAAGAAGAATATAATTACTATACTTGTTATTTTTGTAGATGTTTTCATATTTTAGTTTTTCCCATACTCCGCCCAAGAGCCATCATAAATAGTCGGCATATATTTAGCATTTATTAAAGAATAAGCTAGTGCCAATACACTTGCGGTCACTCCAGAACCACATGAAAATACTATATTTTTATTCTGGTCAAATTTAAATGACTTAAATTTTTCAATTATTTTGTCTTTACTAACAAAAGTGTGGTCTTCATTTATTAATTCAGAAAAGGGTAAACAAAAAGAATTTTTTATTGATCCACTTCTTAAACCTTTTCTTGGCTCCGCAACTTTGCCTTCAAATCTTTCCCTACTTCTTGCATCAACAACATTAAATTCTTGCTTATCGATATTTTCATCTATTTGTTTTTTATTTTTAACAAGTTCTATATTTTCTTTACATGTATACTTAGAAGTTTGAGTGGTTACATTTTTGTTATCTGTAGATTTATTTTCTATTTTCCATTTTTTTAATCCACCATCTAGAATATGAACTAATTTAGGATCATGACCATAATAAATTAAATTGTACCAACATCTGCAAGAGCTAATAACATCAGAGTTATCGTAAACTACTATTCTATCGTTATTTTCTATACCCATTTTACTTATTATTTTTTCCCAAGATTTACTATCAGTTAGCATATGAGGTAAATCAGTATCTAATTTAGAATTTTTGTCTAAATCGAAAAAAATAGCATTTGGAATATGTTCTCTATTATACTCATCAAAACCGTTTCTTTGAGTTTGAGGCATATGCCATGAACAATCAATAATTTTTACTTTACCAATATTATTTTCTAACCAATTTGTATCAACCAAAGACATTTTATCTTTTTTCCAAATATCTTTGATGATACTCTTCAGCTGGGCAATAATTTTTAACTAAAGAAGTTTTAGTCACAACTTTTACTGATAATTTGAGGTTTTCTTTTTCTATCATTTTTTCAGCAATAATTTTTTGCTGATCATTTAAATAAAATATTTCACTTCTATATTGAGTTCCAAAATCTGGTCCTTGAGAATTTAAGGTTGTTGGATCATGAATTTCAAAAAAATATTCAAGAATTTTCTCGTAAGATATTACCTTAGGATCAAAATTTAACTTAACCACTTCTGCATGATTTGTTGTGCCTGTGCACACTTCTTTGTAATTTGTTTCGGCATTGTTACCTCCACAATAACCTACTTCTGTTTGTATAACTCCATCAAGTTTACCAAACTTAATTTCTGGTCCCCAAAAACATCCTAAGCCTAAAATTGCTATTTCCATTGATTATTAACTTAATTAATTTAGAGTTAATCATATGCTATCAAAAAATCAATTAGGCTTTTTTTACATGTTCATATCGGTATGTGCATTTTCACTTATGGATGTGATTGTTAAATGGTCTGATGATTATCCTGTTGGACAAGTATTATTTTTTAGAGGATTTTGTGGAATAATTCCTATTTTATTTCTTATTCCTAAAGACAGATATTTAGATTTTTATAAAACAACTAGACCATTTCTTCATTTTAAAAGATGTTTGGCAGGATTAATTGCTTTGGTTTCTATATTTGTAGCATTAAGAAATTTACCTTTAGCAACAGTTGTAAGTATTTCTTTTGCAGCACCAATATTTATAACTATATTTTCAATTTTTTTATTAAATGAAAAAGTAGGCCTTTATAGATGGTTAGCGGTTTTAGTTGGATTTGTTGGTATAATTTTCATAACAGAACCGGGCTTTAGCTCTTTAAATTTATATTATATTTATCCAATTATTTTTTGCTTAGGTCTATCTTATGTTGCTATTGCTATAAGAAAATTATCCTCAACCGAGCCTGCCTGGTTAATTAGTTTTTTCTTTTCATTCTCGATAATGCTTCTAAGTTTTTTATCTTTTTATCAGGGATGGATCTTGCCAACTTTACTTGATTTATTTTTGCTATCAATGGTTGGTATATTAGGTGGTCTTGCAAATTTATGGCTATCACAATCATATAAATATTCAGAAGTGAGTTTGGTTTCTCCTTTAAAATATCTTGGATTAGTATTTGCAATAATATTTGGATATTTTATTTGGAATGAAATACCAACTTCTAAAACTTTATTAGGTGCTTTATTGGTTATTGCTTCATCTATTATTATATTTAGAAGAGAGATGTATTTGAAAAAAAAGTTATCTGTTTCACGTCATGAGTAAAATTCCTCCATACTGGAACACAGCCAAAAGATATCTGTCAAAAAAAGATAAAATTATGTCTTCTCTAATTAAAAAATATAAGTCACCATCAGAAACCGTTCTTACATCAAGAAGAGATGTTTTTTTCTCTCTTTGCAAAAGTATTATTGGTCAACAAATTAGTGTAGCTGCTGCTAACTCAGTTTTTTTAAAGTTTAAAAAAAAGTGTAAAAATAAAATTAATGCAAAAACAGTAAGCAAACTCTCTAGCTCTCAATTAAAAAGCTGTGGATTAAGTAGACAAAAAGTAAAAGGTATAAAAAGTTTAGCAGAGCAAGTATTAAGTAAAACGTTTAATCCAAAAATAATTCCAAGCATGTCAGATGATGATGCTATAATTTATCTTTCTAAATTAAGACAAATTGGAAGATGGTCAGCTGAAATGATTTTATTGTTTACTTATAATCGTCCTAATATTTGGCCCATACAAGATATTGGTTTATTAAGAGCTATTTCAAAAAATTATAATAAGAAATATTTACCACCAGAATCTTATGTAAGTTTACTGAATAAAAGATTTTCACCGTATTGTTCAGTTGCTACTTGGTATTTATGGAGAAGCATTGATCCCGAACCAATACAATATTAAGTACCTTCGATTATTTGATGATTTCTAATAACACTATTAGCTAAGATAGCATGTGCAGCTTGATATTCTTCTGAGTAAAAAAAATTTTTAGCTATATCAAAGGTTTCAAATTCGATTACTACTGTTCTAACAAATTCTTTTCCTTCAGTTGTAATCTTATTTCCTCCTCTTACCAAAAAAATACCCTTATATTTATCAACAGCACTTTTTGATTTTGATGCATAATTATTTAAAAGTTCTTGGTCTTTTATATTTTCGTAAACACAAACAACGTAACCTTTTTTCATTTAATCAATTTATTTTTTTATTTTTTAGAGTTCAATAATAATTTGTTAGACTCCAGAACAAGTTGAGAAACAATTGACAGAGCTATTTCAGGACCAGATTTTCCTCCAAGTTTAATGCCTATTGGGCCGTGTATGGAAGCTATTTCTTCTTGAGTAAATCCACTTTCCTTTAATCTTTGACATCTTTTGGTATGAGTTTTTTTGCTTCCTAGCGCCCCAATATAAAAAAATTTATTTTTCAGTGCATGCTTTAATGCTGGATCATCTATTTTTGGATCATGAGTTAAAGTGATTAAAGCATTATTAGAGTCTGTTTCTAATTTCTTAAAAATTTCTTCAGGCCAATCATTTATAATTTTTACATTTGGAAATCTTTCGGCAGTAATAAAAAATTTTCTAGGATCAACTATTGTGATTACAAAATTCAGATTTTTAAATAAATCAACTAAATATTGAGCAATATGAACTGCTCCTACTATAATAACCTCTATTGGTTTTGTAAAATTTTGAATGAATATTTGAGTACCATCAATTACTCCATTTTTTTTTAAACTATGATAATTCTCTATTTGTTTTTTATAATTTTCAAAATCATTACTTAAAAATTTACCAAATTCAAAAATTTCACTATTTCCATTTGTCAGATTTGTAAGTAAAGCAAAATTTTGACTAGAAGATTTTTTTTGAATTATTTCATTGAGCATTTCTAATTTCATGAATTTATTTTCTCAATATAAATTTTGATTTCACCTCCGCAGGCAAGGCCCACATTCCAGGCGTTATAATCAGATACTTTAAATTCTAATTGCTTAAATGAATTATTATTTTTTAACAAATCTAAGCATTCTTCTATTACATTTGATTCAACACATCCCCCGGAAACAGATCCAAAAAATTCGCCTTTGTCGTTAACAATCATGTTACTTCCAACTGGGCAAGGAGAAGAACCCCATGTTTGTATTACTCTTGCAAGTATTACTTTTCTATCAGATTCGAACCAGTCTCTTGCCTGTTCTAAAATTGTTCTTTTGATCTGTTTTTCCATTAAAGAGATTTATCTTTTTAGTTTTTTTTATTTATGATACCAAATTTATAGTGAAAAAATTATTTTTAAAATATTTTATAGCTTTCTTTATAATGCTCTTTTCATCAAATATTTATGTTAATGCTGATGAATTATTTAATGTAGGAAAAGAAGTTTTTCTAGGAGCTGGTAATTGTGCAGCATGCCATATGCTCTCAGATGCTGGATCGAACGCAATGGTTGGTCCAAATTTAAATGAAATCAGACCTGATATTCAAAGAATTATAATGGCAGTTAGAAACGGCATAGGAGTAATGCCTGCAATGGAGGGTATACTAACTGATGAGGAAATAGAGGCAGTTGCTCATTATACTTCTATAGCTGCAGAACAATAATAAAAATTTTAACTATAATTTTTTATCCAATGCTTCGCTATATCCACTCTTTTGCAAATCCAAATATCCTTAAATTTATGAATATAATTTAAAAATTTTTTAAGTGACTGTATTCTACCAGGCCTTCCAATTAATCTACAATGCAAGCCAACAGACATCATTTTTGGTGAGGTTTTTCCTTCCTCATAAAGAGCATCGAAACTATCTTTTAAATAATTATAAAATTGTTCACCTGAATTAAAACCTTGATTGGTTGCAAATCTCATATCATTGTTATCAAGTGTGTAAGGAACCATGAGTTGTTTTTTATTACCTTTTTTTATCCAATAAGGAAGATCATCGCTGTATGTATCGCTACAGTATAAAAAATTACCATTATCAATTACTAAATCTAAAGTATTTGTACTACACCTGCCAGTGTACCAACCAGCAGGTTGAGTGCCAAAAATTTTTTTTATAGATTTTATTGCAAGTTTCATATCATTCTTTTCTTTTTTCTTTGATACATTTTGATAATCAATCCATCGCCACCCATGACTAGCAACTTCATAATTTGCTTTTTTTATAGCTGAACAAACTTCTTTATTTCTCTCTAAGGCCATACCAACTCCAAAAATAGTAAGTGGAATTTTTTTTTTATTAAATAAATCGTGAATTCTCCAAAAGCCTCTTCTTGATCCATATTCATAAATTGACTCCATATTTAGGTGTCGTCCTTTAATTGGTTTTGCTCCTATAATTTCTGACAAAAATACTTCTGAAGTTTTATCACCATGAAGGGTACAATTCTCAGCTCCTTCTTCATAATTAAGTACAAATTGTAAAGCCAATTTAGCATTACCAGGCCATCTTACCTTAACTTTTTTGGAACCATATCCTACCAAATCTCTTGGATATTTTTTTTTCATTTTTTTAAAATAATTTTATCTTTTTTAAATTTATAAATTACAAGATTGTTTCCTTTTCCCTTTCTATCAACAATTAGAAAATTCATATTTTTCATAGAAATCAGTGGAAAGTGCCAAATACCAGCATTGTAATTTACGCCAGTTTGTTTGGGGACTACAAAGGATTGAATTTTATTTACATCTGGTTTATTTCCTCTTGGTGCTACAAATACTAAAAATTTTGTATCCTCCATTGGTATAAAGGCTTGGCTTCCTAAAGGATGTTTTTCCATCATGTCAATTTTCATAGGAAACTTTCTTTTTTTTGCTTTAAAAATACTAACTATTGCTTTTCCTTTTTTTTTAGAAGTATCTACATTGATTAAATTATCAAATCTTTTTGCATAACCATTATTGATATTTATAGGATTTTTTTTAGATGTATCTATTAATTGACCAAATTTAGAAAAATTTTTTTTAGTTATTTTTTTTGCTTTTATTAATTTCATTTCACAAAATTTCCGAATGCCCTTATTCTTGAAATTCCACCATCGGGATAGATATTTATTTTAAGATAATTTTGCTTACTTCTTTTAATTAGGAATTTTTTAAAAATATGTTTCTTGTGAGCTGACAGCTTTGACTTATTTAAAATAAACTTCCAATTTTTTGAATTATTGACAATTGATTTATTGGACAGATTTTTTGAAATACTTGCAGTTTGAATTGAACAACTATCTGGATAGTTTCCTTTAAAATGATGGGTATCTATCTCTAATTTTTTTATTAATCCTGGTTTTCCAAATTTTATTATAAGCCAATCAAAGTTTTTTCCTCTACTTCTTCTTGTTTCCCAACCATCTCCCATATTTTTTCCTTTACCTGGCGCTATGACATTTTCAGCTCTGCCAAAATGTTCATTATTACAACCAATAATTGAAGCGCCATTTAAAACAGATGTAAGGTTGATAGTTTTGTTACTTAAAAAGTTTTTCTCCATTTCAATTTTTCCATAAAGTCTTAGTCTAGCAACTCCACCATCTGGAAAAATGTTAAGTCTTATATAATTAAAAACAGATTTGTTGTTTGATTTGAAGCTATGGTTTCGGCTTGGCCCAAGTTTTTTTTTGCTGAGTAAAGAAATCCATTTTGTTTTTTTATTGGGCTTTGTTTTACTTAAGCAGCCCTCTAAAGAAGCATGTGTGGGCTGGTTTCCATTGAAGTGTGTTGTGTCAATGTCTATATCAAATATCTTTCCAGGTTTACCAAGTTTTAAAATTAAATAATCAAAACCTTTTGATCTTCTTCTCTTTGTTTCCCATCCATCCATCCATTTACCATGTTTGTCAAATAGTCCATTTTTAAAAACTGGAGTTTCGATGTTTAAGATTCTATGAGCAGCTGCAAAAAAATCATCAGTTTTAAATATAATTTTAGATCCAATTCTTGGATCTGCTAAGTTAATCATTTTTGCACTTATAAATTTTTTCATTTTTTGTTTATCTCATTCAAACGAAAGGTTGCGATTTTTTTTACTTGTTTTTTTGCTTCAAGGAATTCACTTTCTACATCACTTTGTATTCTTTGTCTAAAATTCATAAGTATTTCATGTTTATCTTTACCTTTTACGGCAATTATAAAAGGAAAATTAAACTTTTTTTTATATTCTGAATTTAATTTTTTAAATTCCTCATATTCATCATTAGAACATTGGTTTAATTTTGCAGAGGCTTGTTCTGATATAGATTCAGAGGTCATTTTTTTTGCTACAGCAAGCTCAGGATGTGCATTTAAAATCTCTAAAATTTTATTCTTTTCGTAATTTTCATAAATATCAAGCATTTTAAACACAATATCTTCAAAGTTTTTAAATGGTTTTGACTCAAAAGCTTCCACAGCAATTGATTCAGTTTTTTCAAAAACATTACCAAATACAGACAAAAAATCAGACTTGTTTAGATCGTTAATGTTATCTATTGTTCTCATATAACTTTAAATAATTTAAGTTTGAAATTAAATGATACTATAATTTTATGACAAAGCTAACAACTCATGTTTTAGATGTATATTCTGGTAAACCTGGCAAAGGTATTTTGGTTGACCTGTTTTATATTAATAACTCAGAACGAAAAAAATTAACATCAATAAAACTCAATGACGACGGTAGAGCCAATTCCCCATTAGCAGAGGGAGATGTTTTTATTAAGGGTAAATACGAATTAGTTTTTCATATTGGTGATTATTTTAAAAATACATCTTCAGCTAGCGATGTACCATTCTTGGACGACGTTGTTATCAGATTTGGTATTTCAGATCCTTCACAGCATTATCATGTTCCTTTACTTGTCTCACCTTGGAGTTATTCTACTTATAGAGGTAGTTAAGTGATATCAAGTTCTGTTAAATTTTTGTTAAATGATAAGCTTAAAGAAATTAAAAATCCTGATCCAAATCAAACATTACTTAGTTATATTAGAACTGAATTAAAAAAGACTGGAACTAAAGAAGGATGTTCAGAGGGTGGTTGTGGTGCATGCACAATTGTTTTAGGTGAATTAGTCGACAATAAAATTGAATATAAAGCAATTAATTCTTGTATTTCATTTGTGCCATCATTGAATGGTAAGCAACTTATAATTGTTGAAGATTTGGTTTCTCAAAATGGAAAACTTCACCCAGTGCAAGATGCGATGGTAAAATTTCATGGTTCCCAATGCGGTTTCTGTACCCCAGGATTTGTTATGTCTTTATTTTCAATGTTTAAAAATAATAAAAGTCTTAACAATGAATTAATAACAGACTCTATATCAGGTAACTTATGTCGTTGTACTGGTTATAGACCTATAATTGATGCTGCCAAAAGTTTAAATAAGATAAATAAGAATGATCAATTTTCTAAAAATAAAAATAAAGTTATTCAGCAATTAAAAAAAATTAAAACCAAAAATGTTTATATTAAAAAAGATGATAAAATTTATTTTTCACCAAAAAATATCAAAGATTTAAAAAACATAATTAAAAAACATTCTAATTTTAGTTTTCTTGCCGGTGGAACGGACTTATCTTTAAAAGTTACAAAAGAAAGAAAAGAAATTCCATTTATAATTGATTTAAAAGAAATTAACGAATTAGATTTTATAAAGGTAAGTAAAAATTATTTAGAAGTTGGTTCCGCTACACCATTAATAAAATTTGAAAAAGAAATTAAAAAATACTATCCAGATTTTTATTTGGTTTTAAAGAGATACGGCTCTGTTCAAATTCGAAATGTTGGAACTATAGGCGGCAATATTGCAACAGCATCTCCAATTGGTGACTCATTACCAATTCTATTATCTTTGAATGCAGAGGTTTTAATTCAAAGTTTTAATAAAAGAAAAGTTTTACCTTTAAATAATTTTTTCCTTGATTACAGAAAAACTAAATTAAAAAAGAATGAATTTATTCACTCAATAAAAATACCGCTTTTTAAGAAAAATATTTTTAAGGCATTTAAGATCTCAAAAAGATTTGATGATGATATTTCATCTGTTTGTGGATCTTTTAATTTTGAAATTAACAACAATAAAATTAAAGAGGTTTATATTGCATATGGAGGCATGGCTGCTGTACCAAAAAGAGCTAAGGCATGCGAAAAAATTCTTAAAAACAAGCCTCTTACCATCAATACTTTTGATCTAGCAAAAAATTATTTAGAAAAAGATTTAAGTCCTATTGGAGACATGAGAGCTAGCAAAGAATACAGACTCGAGATTGCAAAAAATTTATTGATGAAATGTTTTGTAGAAATAAATTCTAAAAAGTTATCAAGAGTAAATTAAATGAGTAAAGAGAACTACATTGAGGAAATAAGACCACATGATAGTGCCTATAAGCATGTGAGTGGATATGCTGAGTACACTGATGATATTAATGAACCAAACAATACAATTTATGGCGCTATTGGTTTAAGTAAAAAAGCTCATGCAATAATCAAAAATATAGACTTAACTGAAGTAAAAAAGAGTGAAGGAGTGGTATCAGTAGTTACCCAAAGTGATATCCCTGGTAGAAATGATGTGGGTCCAGTTTTTGAAGGTGATCCAATTTTTCCTAAAAAAAAAGTAGAGTTTTTTGGTCAGCCATTATTTGCTGTGGCTGCTACAACTACAGAACTTGCTAGAAAAGCAGTATTGAAAGCCAAAATCACCTATAAAGATTTAAAACCAGTTATCACGATAAAAGAAGCTTTAAATAAGAAGCAATTTTTATTTAAACCTAGAAAAGTTAAAAAAGGTAACCCTTCTAAAAAAATAACAAATTCAAAAAACAATTTAAAAGGTAATTTTACAACTGGAAGCCAAGAGCATTTTTATTTGGAGGGCCAGGCAGCTTTTGTTGTTCCTAAAGAAGATGATAATTTTTTAGTTTATAGTTCGACGCAACATCCATCAGAAACACAACAACTAATTGCAAAAATGTTTAATCAAAAAAGTAATTCAATAAATGTTGAGGTTAGAAGAATTGGAGGTGGGTTTGGAGGAAAGGAAACAAATTTCATGACAGCATGTATTTGTGCGTTATTGGCAAAAAAATCAGGGCAACCAGTTAAATTAAGATTAGATAGAGATGATGATATAATTTTAACTGGAAAGCGACATGAATTTTTATCTGAATATGAAGTTGGTTTTAATGATGAAGGTATCATTGAAGGATTAAAAATAAATTTATCTTCTAATTGTGGAATGTCACCTGATTTATCAGCAGCAATAAACGAGAGAGCTTTGCTTCATGTGGACAATGCATATTATATTTCAGATATCGAGATAATAAATAATTTATGTAAAACAAATATTCCAACCTCAACTGCATTTAGAGGCTTTGGTGGAAATCAAGGGATGATGGCTATAGAAAATATTATAGATAATATCGCAAGGTATTTAATAAAAGATCCTATAGAAGTTAGAAAGAAAAATTTTTATCAAAAAGACAAAAGAAATGTAACACATTATGGAATGACTGTTGAAGATAATGTTATTAATGAAATATTTAAAAAATTAGAAAGTAAATCTAATTACAAGAAAAGATATTCAGACATAAGAAAATTTAACGAAAAAAATAAATTTAAAAAGAAGGGTATAGCCATTACACCTTTAAAATTTGGTATTTCATTTACTACAATTCATTTAAATCAAGCTGGAGCCTTAGTTCATATTTACACAGATGGAAGTGTTCATTTAAATCATGGAGGAATTGAAATGGGTCAGGGGACCCATACAAAGATAGCTCAATTAGTGGCAAATTCTCTAGGATTACCATATAATTTAGTTCATATTTCATCAACAAACACAGCTAAGGTACCAAATACTTCAGCTAGCGCCGCTTCATCAACTACAGACCTTAACGGAGCCGCAGCATTAAATGCAGTAGCAAAAATAAAATTAAATTTAGAAAAATTTATTAAGAAAAAATATAAAATCTATAATCAAGAGGCAGTCTATAAAGATCAATTTATAATATTTGGAAACAGACAATTTGAATTTAAAAGCATAATTCAAGAAGCATATTTAAATAGAATTTCTCTTTCATCATCTGGCTTCTATTCAACACCTAAAATTAATTTTGATAAAAAAAAATTTAGAGGAAGACCTTTTTATTACTTTTGTTATGGAGCAGCTGTTTCAGAAGTAACTGTAGATACATTGACGGGTGAAAATATACTGGAAAGAGTAGATATTTTACATGATGCTGGTAAACCAATAAATCCAGCGCTAGAACTGGGCCAGATAGAGGGTGGTTTTGTGCAAGGACAAGGATGGTTAACAATAGAGGAATTGAAGTGGAAATCAGACGGGCAGATTACAACTTTTTCTCCATCGACTTACAAAATACCTGCAGTAAGTGACATTCCAAAAAAATTCAATGTAGAAATTTTTAAGGAAGGATTAAATAAAGAAAAAGTCGTTAATAAAGCAAAAACAACTGGTGAACCTCCTTTGATGCTAGCCATGAGTGTTTTTTATGCAATTAAAGATGCAGTTGCTTCAGTTGGAAATTATCAGTTTGCGCCAGAACTTAATGCACCAGCAACACCTGAAAGAATTTTAATGAGCATTAACAAAATTAAAAATAAAATAGAAAATTAAAATGGAAGATAAGAAAAAATTTATGGCAAAAGCAATTGAACTTTCAATAAATAGTGCAAATACTATTGGTGGTCCATTTGGAAGTGTTATAGTTAAGGATAATAAGATTATTGCAGAGGGTTCAAATAAAGTTACTTCTTCAAATGATCCAACTGCTCATGGAGAAATAGTAGCAATTCGAAAAGCCTGTAAAAACTTAAATACTTTTGATCTTTCTGGATGTGAGATTTATACATCTTGCGAACCTTGCCCGATGTGCCTTTCAGCAATTTATTGGTCAAGATTAGATAAAATATATTATGCAAACACCAGAGAAGATGCAAAAAATATAGATTTTGATGACTCCTTTATTTATTCAGAAATTCCAAAAAAAATTGATGATAGGAAAATTAAAATGGTGCAAATGCTTAGAGATGAAGCTTTAAAAGCATTTGAAATTTGGGATAAAAAAGTAGATAAAATAAAATACTGATGGAATTTTTACCTTATACAATAAAATGGTTAGAAGTTATTCTAAGATGGGGCCATGTATTATTTGCAATTTTATGGGTAGGTAATAGTTTTTTATTTAATTATTTAGATAATAATTTAAATAAAAATATAACAAGTGATGATGTCGATGGTGAAGGATATCTCATGCATTCTGGTTTTTTTTATAAACTTTCAAGGTTAAAAACATCTCCTCCACAAGATTATTTAAATAGATTAGTAATCTTCAAATGGCAAAGTTACTTAACTTTTGTAACTGGAATGTTGCTATTAGTTGTAATTTACTATTATAACGCTGGCGTATTAATGGTTGATAAGCGTGTTCTGTTAATGCCTCCTAGTTATGCTATTATTATCTCGCTTTTATCATTGATTGTCGCTTGGTTCATTTATGATCTTTTATGTAAATCAAAATTAATTGAGAATAATATTTTATTTATATCCACAGGAATAATTTTGTTAACGCTAGTATCTTTTGGTCTTACAAAATTATTTGGACCTAAATTTGCAATTTTGAGTGTTGGATTAATCATTGGTACCAATATGTTTGGTAATGTTTTTACAGTAATTATACCTAATCAAATGAACATAATTAGTAGTAGTGAAAGAGGCGAAAAATTTGACATGAGTTTATCTTTAGCAGCTAAACAACGGTCAATTCACAATAATTATTCAACTTTTTTAGTTTTGTTTATAATGCTTTCCGGGCATTCTAGCTTTTTAGTTTATCACCAATACAACTGGTTAATATTATGTGCGATTGCAATTATTTCTGGTGTAGCTAGACATTATTTTAATTTAAGAGGAAGAAACATTCATAGGTTGTATATTTTAATTTCTTCAATAATAGCACTTATCGTTCTTGCAGTTTTAGTTTTATTATTTAAATAACTATATATAAAAAATTATGTCTGAAAAAATGATTGTCAGCTGGGACGAGTACAACAAAACTGTTGAGAAACTAGCAATCCAAATTGATGAAAGTGGATATAAACCAACAATACTAGTTGGCATAATGCGTGGAGCGGCGCCGATGATAGATGTTTTGAGTAGAATTTTTAAATTAAAATGTGCTTATCTTGCAGTTGAATCTTACAGTGGTAAGGGAGTAGAGGATGAGCAGGGTGATATTGTTTTTTCAAGAGAAATGAGTTCGATAGCACCTAATATGGGTGGAAAAATACTTTTGTGTGATGATTTATCTGACACAGGAATTACTTTTAACAAAAGTATAGATTGGTTAAAAAAATATGAACCTATTAAAGATAAAATAGAAGACATTAAAACTGCAACATTATTTAAAAAAAAGAAATCAACATTCGAGCCAGACTTTTGTGCAAATAAACTTCCAGATAATCCTTGGATAGTACAGCCCTTTGAAATTTATGAAGAATTAAGGATTGAGGAAATCAAAAAAAAACATCAGATATAAAAAAAAGGCCAGTTAAAAAACCGGCCTTTTAAATTTTTTAAATGAAAACTTATTACTTAGGTATATCTCCTTCAACACCTTTAACGTAAGTCATCATTCCTGCAAGCATTCCATCATCTGCAGTTTTTCCTTCGGCAACCATTAAATTACCTTTCTGGTCATAAATTGGTCCTGTGAAAGAATGAACTTTACCAGATGCTAAATCTGCCTGAAGTTTTTTAACTTTTGATCTTAGGTCAGCTGGCATTTGTGAATCTAAATCTGATATCACAACCATACCATCTCCAATACCATGCCAAGTATCTTTTTGGTTCCATGTACCGTTCGCAACAGCTTTAACTCTGTCTACATAGTATGGCCCCCAATTGTTTTCAACTGAAGTCAATACAGCTTTAGGAGCGAACTTGTCCATATCACTTGCTTGTCCAAAAGCATATACTCCAGCTTTTTCAGCCATTTGAACAATAGCAGTACTATCTGTATGTTGAGCAATTACATCAGCACCTTGATCGATTAAAGCTTTTGCTGCCTCTGCTTCTTTACCTGGATCGTACCAAGTGAAAGCCCAAACAATTTTAGTTTTAATATTTGGGTTAACTTTTTGAGCTGCTAAAGTAAATGAATTGATACCCCTGATAACTTCAGGAATTGGAAAAGATGCAACATAACCGATAACATTTGATTTTGTCATAGTTCCAGCAATTGTTCCTAAGATAGTTCTACCTTCGTAGAATCTAGCTGCGTATGTTGAAACATTTGGATGTTCTCTTTTGTATCCAGTAGCATGTTCAAATTTTACATTTGGAAACTCCTTTGCAACTTTGTTAGTTGGATTCATGTATCCAAAACTAGTTGTAAAGATAACATCATGACCAGAATTAGCTAATTGTCTAAGAACCCTCTCAGCATCGGCACTTTCTGGAACACCTTCTACGTAAGTTGTTTTAAATCCGGCAGCTTCAACAGCTTTTCTACCTACATCATGCTGATATGTCCATCCATGGTCACCAGTTGGACCAATATAAACAAATGCTGCTTTAACATCTTTTGCAACTGCAGCCACAGTTAATGTAAATAATAAAACTAAAGAAGAGACGAAAGAACGAATTAAAAATTTATGCATAAGTTTATTTCCCCTTTTGATTTTTTAATTATTTAAATTTAAATTAAAATATCTAAAAAAAAATGATTATTTTTAAATTAATTGTCTTTATGAAAAGATTTCCCCAAAGAACTTGGAGTACTTAGTCTTATTTTTCTACTATCACGAGAAATTACAACTAAAACTATTATTGTAACTATGTAAGGTAGAGCTGTTAAAAATTGTACAGGAATTCTTACTCCGATTGCTTGCATATGAAATTGAATAATTGTCAATCCTCCAAAAATCATTGCTCCAATTAAAATTTTAATTGGGTTCCATGTCGAGAAAACCACAAGAGCTAATGCAATCCAGCCCCTACCGCCTGTCATATTTTCAATCCACTGTGGAGTATAAATCATTGATAAATATGCTCCAGCAAGTCCACTCATTGCGCCTCCGTAAAGAATACAAGCGTAACGAACTAACCTAACATTTATTCCCTGATTAGATGCGGACTCAGGTGAGTCTCCCACAGCTCTTACTATTAATCCTATTTTTGTTTTTTTTAAAAAATAGTTAGTCATGAAAGGTAGAGCAAAAGCAAAATAAAAAACAATTGAATGTCCAAACAATATTGGACTTATAAGCGGTATTGTATCTTTTAAACTTTCAAATAAAACAGGAAATTCTTTTCCAGGAATTCCTACAAAATTTTTTCCTATCATCGCTGATATGCCAATTCCAAATATTGTAAGCGCTAAACCGGTAGCAACATGATTTGTAATTAATGTTTGAGTAAGGAATGCAAAAATAGTTGAAATTAAAACTCCAGCTAACATTGCACCAAAAACTGCAACTATCAAACTTCCTGTAACAGTCATTAATGCAAAACCTGAAATAGCACCAATAATCATCATTCCTTCAACACCAAGGTTTAAGACACCAGACCTTTCTGTAATCAGTTCGCCACAAGAAGCTAAAATCAAAGGAACAGCAGAAGCCATGATTGATGCAATTATCAGTCCAACAAAATTTATATCGATGATCATTTTTTTGAACCTATAAATTTAATTTTGAAAAACAGTAAATAGTCTGATGCAAGAAGAAAAAATAAAATCATTCCTTGAAAGACCTGACCAGTATATTTAGGTATTTGCATAAATATTTGCGCTGTTTCAGCACCAAGATAAGTAATTGCAACAACTAGAGATGCAAAGATGATACCAACAGGATGCAAACGGCCCAAAAACGCTACAATTATTGCAGTAAAACCATAATCTGGTGAAATTTCTCTGTGAAGCTGTCCAATAGGCCCAGTTATTTCTCCAACACCAGCTAGACCCGCACAAGCACCACTTATTAAAAAAACGAGGATGATCATTTTTTTACCTTTGTATCCTGCATATTTTGCTGTCTTTAAACTAAAACCCGAAACTTTCATTTGGAACCCTAAATATGTTTTATAAAAAACAAACCAACTAATGACGACTGCAGCTAAAGCTAAAAATATTCCTGCGTGAATTCTTAGTCCTTCAAATAACAGCGGAAGTTTAGCTGAGTCACTAAACTGTCTCGTTTCAGGAAAATTAAATCCCTCTGGATTGCTCCAAGGACCTACAACAAGATAGTCCAAAATTAATTTTGAAACATATACCAACATAAGACTTACTAATATTTCATTTGTATTAAAGTAAGTTTTTAAGATTGCGGGTATTGATGCGTACAGCATACCACCGATTGCACCAGCTAAAATTACTATTGGAAGAATGTAAAACCCTTCTTGCTCATAAAACAATAATGCAACTCCCCCAGAAACTATCGCCCCGAAAGTTAATTGACCCTCAGCTCCAATATTCCAGTTATTGCTTTTAAAGCAAAAAGATAAACCGATTGCTATTAAACAAAGCGGTGTAGCTTTTAATAGTAATTCGCTAAAACCATATTTATCTGCAATTGGAATTATGAAAAAAAATTTAAGAGCTTCAAATGGTTTAAAACCTAAAATAAAAAAAATCAAACCTCCCGCTACTAATGTTAGAAAAATAGCCAATACAGGTGTAAAGAAGAAAATAGCTTTTGATGGTTGATCTCTTTTTAAGATTTTAATCAATTTGCTCCTCCCATTAGTATCCCAAGTTTTTCAGAGGTAACTACTTCAGCATTCATAATTTTTGATAATTTTCCTTTATGAATTACTGAAATTTTGTCACTTAATTTTAATAACTCATCAGTGTCTGTAGATATTAATATAATTGATTTATTTTGTTCATTGATTTTAATCAATGTTTCATGGATATAATTTATCGCTCCAACATCCAGACCCCATGTTGGATTAAAACAAATTAATAAATCAGGAGATGTTATTAATTCTCTACCAATAATTAATTTCTGTAAATTTCCTCCAGACAAAAATTGGCTTTTTAATTCTATGTTATCCGTATTAACATTAAAGTCAGAAATTATTTTTTTAGAATGTTCTTTAATTTTGTTTTCATTTATCAATCCATTATTAAAAAAATTTGATGATTTAAAATTGTTAAGAGCCACATTTTCAAAAATTTTCATTTGTGGAATTGCAGCCTGCTCAAGTCTATCTTCTGGAGAAAAGGCCATCAAATATTCTCTTCTTTCTTGAGGATTTAAATCTCCTATGTAATTATTATTAAATTCTATAGATTTTTTTTCCGAAATAATTTCACCGCTTAATACTTGAAATAATTCACTTTGGCCATTTCCTGATATACCAGCAATTCCCAAACACTCCCCTCGATTAACAGAAAAATTAATATCCATTAAATTTGTTTCAAAAGGATCTTCACTTGTAAAATTGAGATTAGTTATCTTAATCAATTGATCTGATGAAGTTTTTGCTTTTTTTTTCTTAATTGTTTTTAGGTTCTGACCCACCATTTTGTTGGCAAGTGACTCAATGTTTTCATTCTTTATTTCACTTACAGAGACCAACTTTCCTCTTCTCATTACTGCAACTTCATCGCAAAGCTGCATAACTTCTTTTAGTTTATGTGTAATATAAATAATTAAAATTCCTTCTTCTGAGAATTTTTTCAAAGATAAAAATAATTCACTTGTTTCTTGTTCTGTTAATACAGATGTTGGCTCATCCATAATTAAAACTTTTGGATTTCTTATTAGGCATCTTATTATTTCTACTTTCTGTTTTTGACCTGCTGACAGATTTAATACAGGAATATCAAGATCAATTGGAAAATTGTATTTTTTCATAATTAAATCAATTTTTTCTCTTAAACTTTCTCTTTGTTCATCTGAGTCTATTATTAAGTTTTCAAACACAGACAAAGTTTCAAAAAGATTAAAATGCTGGAATACCATTCCAATATCATTTTTCTTTGCATCTGATGGCGAATTAAGATTTAGATTATTTTCATTTAAATAAATTTTTCCTTCATCAGGAATGATGATGCCTGATAAAATTTTAACTAGTGTAGATTTTCCAGCACCATTTTCTCCAAGAAGAGCATAAATTTTACCACTATTAAACTCGAGTGAAACATTGTCGTTTGCAACACAACCAGGATATATTTTAGTTACATTTGAAATTTTAAGATTTGTATTCATTAATTAATTTAATGGTATAGAGTTCCCATCTTTATTTTCCTGATATTGATTTGACAATTTTTGATATTTTTTTTTAATTTCTCTTAATTGACTTAAAATCTTTTCTTTTTTAGAAGAGGGTAATTTTTCAATCAGCAAATTTATATTTTGACTTTTCCAGTAGGAATTTTCTTTATTATATTCTCCATCATTAATTTTAAATACTTCTTTAAGTATATTTAAATCATGTGGAATATTAAATTCATCATTTGTGTCATTGTAAGGAAAAAGAAAACAAAAATTATCAAACCCTGAAAATGTGATTGCACTTAAGCACATACTGCAGGGTTCATGAGAACTTAAGAACATGCATTCTTTTTCATTCGGTCTTGTATTTGCATCCAACTCATAAAATTTTTTAAGTGCATGCATTTCTCCATGCCACAATGGATTTTCTATCTCATTGTTTGTTTCAGCAATTACAACAGATAAATCATCTTTTTTAATTATAGCAGCTCCAAATATTTTACTACCTTTAGCAACACCCTTTTCAGTAAGGGGCAAAACCTCTTTTAAAAATACGTTTAGTATCGTTTCTAGGGCTTTTTCATTCATATGCTTGAATTATCAAATAAAGAACACATTTGTTAATATAATTAAAGATAATAATAATAATTGTAGATAAATTATTTATACAACTTTAAAGTTAATAATTAATTTAAAAAAATGTAATTTAAAGTTATGTCAAAATTTAAATCATTAATAAGTCTTTTAATTTTAATAATTTTTTTTTCAGGTTGTCAAACAGTTAAAAAAAAAACTGATGCAGTTATCGAAAAAGAGAACAAGATGTTAAGTGAGTATATTGGTCAATCTGCAACTAAATTGCAAATGGAGTTGGGAAAACCAGACGAGGATTTCGAGAATGAAAAGGGAAACTTTGTAATGATATACAATACAAAAAAATATGGTTTTCCTTGTGAAAGAAGATTTGAAATAAATCCAGAAAAAATAGTTGTTGGCTTCGCATCTAACGGTTGTTTTTAAACCTTTTTAGTTGAAACAAATCTGTTCATTATAGGTTTTAAAAACTACTAAGAATAGATCTATTCTAAACTAAAGGTTTTTTTTATATTAATTTATAACCAATAATGTACCCTCAATTAAGATAACGACGGAGGTTACATGGCTTCAAGAAAAATAAAATCGGGCTCAACAAACAGTCCAGACAAAAAACTTCCATTAAATAAATCCATACCTTTAGGAATTCAGCATGTATTAGCAATGTTTGCTGGCAATATAACTGTTCCTATTATTGTGGCTGGAGTTTTTGGTCAAACGCCTGAACAAAAAATATTTTTGATTCAAATGGCTTTGTTTGTTGCGGGAGTTGCAACAATTATCCAAACAGTTGGTTATAAAGAAATTGGTGCAAGACTTCCTATTGTTCAAGGAACAAGTTTTGCGTTTATACCAATCATGCTACCATTTAAAGCAGCAGGATTGGGTGCAGTATTTACAGCAGCATTCATTGGAGGAATTTTTCAAATTTTTATTGGAAAAGTTTTAAAACCAATAAGGCATCTATTCCCACCATTAGTCACTGGTATAGTTGTGTTAATGATCGGATTTAGTTTGCTTAAAGTTGGTTTTATGTATGCTGGTGGAGGTGGATGGTTAATGAATAATAAACCTGAAATCTTTGCAAATGCAAATCATTTAACGGTTGCTTTCACAGTGTTTATAGTTGCTATCTTTTTTAATCTTAGAGGCAAAGGGATGGCTTCTGCAGGATCAATTTTAATTGGAATAGTAGCCGGTTTCATAGTTGCAGCAGCACTAGGAATGGTTAACTACGGAAAAATTGCTTCCGCATCATGGTTTGCACTTCCAATGCCACTTCAATATGGAATTGATTTTGTACCTGGTGCAATAATTCTAATGTTGTTTATGTCAATTGTTACTACAATTGAAACAATTGGAGACATTAGTGCTACAACAATGGGTGGTGCTAAAAGAGAAGCAACAGACAAAGAAATATCAGGTGGAATCATGGCAGATGGTGTTGGTACTGCATTTGGTGCAATATTTAATGCAATGCCCAACACATCTTATTCGCAAAATGCTGGACTGGTTGCTTTTACAGGAGTTGTAAGTAGACATGTTGGAACTATAGCTGGAATAGTTTTAGTTCTTATGGGATTATTTCCTAAATTAGGTGGAATAATCGCTGCAATGCCAGAGTCAGTGATTGGCGGAGCAGCAATCATTATGTTTGGTATGATTGTAGCTGCTGGAATAAAATTGATTTCAAGATCAGAAATGAGTCAAAGAAATTTATTAATCTTGGCTCTTTCATTATCTTTTGGAATTGGAATGTCATTGTTGCCAGACTTTGTAAAAAATATTCCTGACTTTGGAATAAGTTTGAAATTACTGTTAACGACTGGACTTATACCTGCGGGATTATTAGCATTTGTTCTTAATGCTATAATGGCAAAGAAATAATTAATTTAAACTTGTGGGGAGAAATCCCCACAAGTAAGGTTTAAGACTTATTTTATTTCAATAAGCTTTTTCTTTTTGTGTTCTGGGATGATTCTTTCACATGATATTGTTAAAAGACCATCTTTTAGTTCAGCACCATTAACTTTAACATCATCAGCAATAGTGAATGATCTTGAGAATTGTCTTTGAGAGATACCTTTATGAATTATTTCTCCATTAACATCATTATTTTCAGATTTATCAACTTGTTTTGTTCTTACAGTCAATAAATTATCTTCAAACTCAACCTCAACATCATTTTTATTAAAACCAGCTAACGCAACTTCAATTGCATAATTATCCTTACCAGTTTTTCTAATGTTGTACGGAGGGTAGTTTGATTGCATTGTCAAACTTCCGTTTCCCAACATATTTTCAAACTGGTCAAACATATCGTCAAAACCAATTGAAAAAGGTCTTAGTGAGTTAAATATAGATAGATCCTTACTTGTCATAATATCCTCCTTTTCTAAGCAAGTTTATTTTAAGTAAGCCCCATAAGGCGACTTACACAAATTATGTAGGTATGATTAAAAAAATTTCAATATATGGGAAATTAAATTTTTTCAGAAATTTTCAATGCAAAAGCATAATCTAATGCGATTTCTTCTATTGCGCCATCTCTACCAGATTTACCTCCATGGCCAGCATTCATTTCTGTTTTGAGTAGCAATAAATTATTATCAGTTTTGTAATCTCTAAGTTTGGCAGTAAATTTTGCAGGTTCATCGAACAAAACTCTGTTATCGCTCAAACTAGTTGTTATTAGCATATGAGGATAATCCATTTTTCTTATATTATTATATGGAGCATATGAAAAAATATAATCAAAATGCTCTTTGTTTTCTTTGGCATTACCAAATTCATCAAATTCACCAACTGTAAGAGGTAAAGAGTGATCAAGATTTGTTGTTAATGAGTCTACAAAAGGTACAGCCATAATTATACCTAAAAATAATTCAGGAGATTGATTAACAACAGCACCCATTAATAAACCTCCAGCAGATCCACCCATTCCTATTATTTTTCTTTTTGAGGTGTATTTGTTTTCAATCAAATATTTTGCAGCAAAAATATAATCTTCAAATGTATTTTTTTTATTAGTTAACTTTCCTTCTTTCCACCATTTCATTCCTTTTTCCATTCCACCTCTGATGTGTGCAGTAGCCCAAATAATATCTCTATTTATTAAGCTAAGTCTTGTTGAAGAAAAACTTGGACTCATCGAACTACCATACGATCCATATCCGTATAATAATAAATTCGCTGTACCGTCTATTTTTGTATTTATGTGTCTTGTAATTGTGAGCGGAACCATTCTTCCATCATGAGATTCATACTCTATTCTCTCTACTATATAGTCATCTTTGTTATGTCCTGATGGTATTTCTTGTTCTTTAACAAATGTTTTAGATTTATTTTTTAAATTATATTTGTAAACTCTTGAAGGTGTTTTAGGTGAAGAGTATGAAACATAAACTTCATCTGTATTTCTATTTCTTTGCGCTAATGAAACTCCAGGTACATATACTTTTTCGTCAGAAAAAATTAATTCTTCTTCTTTGTTTGTTGAAGCATCGATAACAAAGAGTTTGTCTAAAGCATTTGATGTTTCTGACCTAATTATCCAGTTTTTTAAAAATGTACAACCACCAATTAACACCTCTTTCTTTGCAGCAATAAATGACTTCCAGTTTTGATTTTCTAAAGTTTCTGAAATATCTATTTTAAAATCTTCCGCATCTTTATTTGTGTGATTATAAAATTTTCCATTCCAAGAATTTACAGAGTAAAGAATTCCCTTTTCTCGTTTAATTATTAATTTTGGATTTGGTTTTTCTTCATTAACATGAAAATAATATTGCTCCGAAGTATTGTGATCTGAAGTGTTTATGAAATAATATTTCTCATCTGAGCTTAATCCAATACTAACTGTAAAAGCTTCACTTTTTTCATTAAAGATTAGTTCATCTTCGTTTTCAAAATCTCCAATTTTATGTCTATAAATTTTTCTAGCTCTATGATTTTCATCTAACTTGGAGTAAAAAAGATATTTGTCGTCTAGACTGAAAATTATACTTCCAGATGTTTCTTTGATCTCTTTTGAAATTATTTTATTATTTTTAATATTTCTTATATAAATTGTATAATACTCTGAGCCTTTGGTATCTAATGAGTACCCAAGGTATTGGTCATTATTACTAACTTCTAGATCTCCAACACCAAAATATTCAACATTTAATTTTTCTTTTTCTTTGTCTCCATTCCATATTTCTTCAATTTCAGACGAACCAATTTTTTTTCTTAATTTTATAGAATAATTTCCTTTGGCGGTAGTCTTTGTCCAGTATTCATATGAGTGATCTTTAAAAGGTAAGCTTTCATCATCTAATTTTATTCTTCCTTTTATTTCATCAAATAATTTTTTTTGAGTATTTTTTGTATTTTTTAGATGATACTCAGTATATTCATTTTCTTCTTCTAAATATTCTTTTACTTCTGGAAGAAGTTTAGTTTTGTCTTGTAAGACTTCTAAAATGTTTTCCTGATGTATCCAGCTATAATTATCCTCCCACTCTATATTGTGACAAGATTTTAGCTCTGGTTTTTTTTTTAGATATGGTACTTTCATTTGTAATCGGAAATATATGAATTTTATAATTTATACATTATTAATTTTAATTGGTTTATATTTTTTATTAAGAGTTTTTACTCAAGTTGCGTCAAAAAAAATATCTAAAGGTTTAAGAGTATTCTTATTCATAGTTTTAATTATCTTTGCAGTTTTATTTGCTATAGGAGGCAAATTTTTACTTACTTTGCCATTTACTCTTGCAAGTCTTGCTCTTTTAAAATTGAAAGGAATGTCTATTTTTCAATTAATTTCATTGTACAGATTAATTCAAACTTTAAGAAATTCAGGTAGATTTTCATTTAACAACACTGCATCAAATTTAAACACGATGTCTACTGAAGAAGCATATCGTATACTTAATTTAAATCCTTCTAAAAATTTAACTAAGGAAGACGTAAATAAAGCATACATTAAAATACAAAAAAAAATTCATCCAGATATTTCACCTGAAACTACTAGGTTATCTACACTAGTAAATGAAGCTAAAGAAATAGTTTTGAGAGATATAACATAGACAATTTAAACTTTACTATATTTTTTTTTTATATAAATTTTATTTATGAGCAATATCAATGGAATATATGCGGCATCAATGTCGATCTTAAACAAAGATCTAACTTTGAACATAGATAAAACTATCGAGCATGCAGAGATGGTAATTAATAATGGTTGTCACGGTGTTGCAATATTTGGAAGTACAGGACAGGCCCAATTAATTCCTGTTGCGGAAAAAATTAAATTGTTAAATAAAATTTCAACAAACAAGTATAAAGATAAATTTATTATTGGAACAGGATTAAACTCTTTAGGAGAAACAATAAGTTTAATGAGAGTTGCAATGTCATTAGATTTTGAAAAATTTTTAATTATGCCACCAGCTTATTATAAATATAGTGATGAAGAAGTTATTAATTTTTATTCAAAAATAGTTGAGTCCCTACCAAAAAGCAAAATTATTTTATATAATTTTGAGAAACTTTGTGGATACAAATTTAGTGTTGAGTGCGTGGAAAGACTTGTTAAAAATTTTCCAGAACAAATAGTTGGAGTTAAGGATAGCTCATATAATCTTTATGAAAATCTTAAATTAGATAATTTTTCAGTTATGCCAGGTTCTGAATCTAAATTATTAAAAGGACTTGAGTTAGGTTGTTCAGGAATAATAACAGCAACATGCAATGCAACATCTAAACTAGCTAGAAAAGTATATGATGACTTTAAGGATGGAAAAGAACAAGAAGTTAATATCCAATTATGTGATGTAAGAGGCACATTTGAAAAATATAATCTTATTTCTGGCTTACATACTTTTTATAAGAATAAAGATAGTTTTTATGAAAATTTACTACCGCCTCTAAGAATTTTAAATAAAGAGGAAGAGATTGATCTTTTAAACAATTTAGAGAAGTTTAGTTTCTCACTAAAATCATCAATGGCAGCTTAAAATGCAGTTAGCAAGGTTCTTAAATAGTGTTTTTAAGAAAGATGGTTTTATTTTAGTGGATGCAAATTCTAAAAGTTATATCATCGGAAATCCTGAAAAGGAAAATCCTATAAAAGTTAAAATATTAAATAAAAATCTTCATTATAAACTTTTATTACATCCCGATCTTTATTTTGGAGAAGCTTATACAGACGGAGAGATAGTTATTGAGAACGGAAGTCTTACAGATTTTTTAGATTTGTCTTTGATGAATTTTGGAAGAGGAGATTTAAATTTTTTTAGTTATTTAATTAATAGATTAAGAGGTTCATATAGATATTTAACAAATTTTAATTTTATTAAAAAATCTAAAATGAATGTTTCACATCACTATGACATCAAAGATGATCTTTATGATTTATTTTTAGATCCTAAAAGACAATATTCTTGTGCTTACTTCAAAAATGAAAATGATACTCTAGAGACTGCTCAAATTAATAAAATTCAACATATAATTAAGAAACTAAATATAAAGCCAAACCAAAAAGTATTAGATATTGGATGTGGATGGGGCTCTTTAGCAGTCGATATTGCGCGGTCAGCAAATTGTGAAGTGACTGGAATCACATTATCAGAAAATCAATTAAAATATTGCAAACAAAAAGCCAAAGAACTCAATTTAGAAAATCAATTAAGATTTATGTTAATGGATTACAGGGAACTTGATGAAAAATTTGATAGAATTGTAAGTGTTGGAATGTTTGAACATGTCGGAAGAAAATTTTATAAAAAATTTTTCTCACAAGTTGAAAAACTTCTAAAAGACGATGGAGTTTCATTAATTCATACTATTGGATCAGTAAATCCTCCAAGAGACCCTCATCCATGGATAACAAAATATATATTTCCTGGTGGTTACACACCAAGCTTAAGTGAAGTAACTACCCCAATTGAAAAAGCTGGCTTAATTGTATCTGATATTGAGGTATTAAGAATGCATTATTCTCACACATTAAGACATTGGAAAGAAAATTGCCTGAATAATAAAGATAAAATTATCAATATGTTTGATGAACGTTTTTTTAGAATGTGGGAATTTTATTTAGCAGGTTGTGAAATGGCTTTTAAATGGGGAGACCAAGTTGTATATCAGTTTCAACTTACTAAAAACTATACTTCTACACCTGTTACAAGAGACTATATTTATCAATAATTTATTGATAAATAATAAATTCCTTTAAATGAAAAAAATAAAAAAAAAACAAA
>CACBDD010000008.1 GCA_902537905.1 uncultured Pelagibacteraceae bacterium
AAGAATATCAAGTGATGAGAAACGCATCGATTGCATGTCTTAGAAAAATTGGAGTTGAAACAGGTGGATCAAATGTTCAGTTCGCAATTAATCCTAAAAATGGAAGAATGGTTGTAATTGAAATGAATCCAAGAGTATCTCGTTCATCTGCACTTGCATCAAAAGCAACTGGTTTTCCAATCGCCAAAGTTGCTGCCAAACTTGCCGTTGGCTACACTTTGGATGAATTAAAAAATGAAATTACAAAAGTAACACCTGCATCATTTGAACCAAGTATAGATTATGTGGTAACAAAAATTCCAAGATTTACGTTCGAAAAATTTTCAACCTCTCCAGCTACATTAGGAACTTCTATGAAATCAGTTGGTGAAGCAATGGCAATAGGTAGAAATTTTAAAGAGTCATTACAAAAAGCTCTCGTTTCACTTGAAACTGGCTGTTCAGGTTTAGATAGAATTTTTGATTTAAATAAAAAACAAATTGAGAAAAAATTAAAAGAAAATATCCCAAATAAAATTCTACTAGTCGCAGAAGCAATGAGGAAAAAAATCAGTTTAAAAACAATTTACAAATTATCTAAAATTGATCCTTGGTTTTTAGAACAAATTAAAGAAATTGTAGACAATGAAATTAATATAAAAAACAAAGGATTACCTAAAAATTTTAATGAGTTTAATCGAATAAAATCAATTGGATTTTCAGATAAAAAACTATCTGAATTAACAAACTTATCTGAAGATAGTGTTAGACGAAAAAGAATGGCTCTAAAAATATTACCTGTGTTTAAAAAAGTAGATACTTGTGCAGCTGAATTCAAATCATTCACTCCTTACATGTATTCTACATATCAAAGAAATTTTTCAATTAACTCTGAATGTGAAGCAGATCCAACTCAAAGAAAAAAAATAATTATACTTGGTGGTGGACCAAACAGAATAGGTCAAGGAATTGAGTTTGATTATTGCTGCTGTCAGGCTAGTTTTTCATTGAAAGATGCGGGTTTTGAAACAATCATGGTCAACTGTAACCCTGAAACTGTATCAACAGATTATGACACTAGTGATCGATTATATTTTGAACCATTAAAAGAAGAATATGTTTTTAATATAATTAAAAAAGAAAAAGAAAAAGGAAATTTGGTTGGTGTGATTGCTCAGTTCGGTGGTCAAACTCCTATAAAACTTGCAAAATTTTTACATGAAAACAAATTACCAATTTTAGGAACACAATATACTTCAATTGATTTAGCAGAAGACAGAGACAGATTCAGAAATTTATTAAATAAACTAAAACTTAAACAAGCAGAAAGTGGAATTGCCAAAACTTTCAAGCAAGCAATTCAAATTGCAGAAAATATTGGTCTACCTTTAATGGTTAGACCGTCTTATGTATTGGGTGGAAGAGCAATGGAAATTGTTCACGAAAAAAGTCAACTTAAAAATTTTGTTGAGGAAGCTTTTAAAGCTGCTGAAGAAAATCCAATTCTTATTGATAAATTTATTGACCATGCAATGGAAGTAGATGTTGATGCGATATCAGACGGAAAGCAAGTTCATGTTGCTGGAATTATGCAACATATTGAAGAAGCAGGAATTCACTCTGGGGATTCCGCATGCAGTTTACCTCCAGTATCTATTAAACCATACTTAATTAAAGAAATAGAAAATCAAACTAAAAAATTAGCTATAGCTTTAAAAGTTAAAGGTTTCATGAATGTTCAATTTGCAATCAAAAAAGATGAAATTTATGTAATTGAAGTAAATCCAAGAGCAAGTAGAACAGTACCATTTGTATCGAAAGCTAAAGGTCTCCCGCTAGCTAAAATTGCATCACGTATAATGGCTGGTGAAAAAATATCTAAATTTAATTTAAAAGATAAATCAAAAGGAATGTATGCAGTAAAAGAAGCAGTATTTCCTTTTAATAAATTTCCAAATAGTGATTTACTTTTAGGGCCTGAGATGAAGTCAACAGGTGAAGTTATGGGATTTGATAAAAACTTTGGAATGGCATTTGCAAAAAGTCAAATTGGCGCTGCAAATTCTTTACCTAAACAAGGACTGGCTTTTGTCTCATTAAAAGACTCTCACAAAGATGAGGGAATAAATTTAGCTAAAGAGTTAATCAAATTAAACTTCACACTATGTGCAACCAAAGGTACTGCAGAATACATTAGAAAGCATGGAATGAAATGTAAAATAATCAACAAAGTAAGCAGTGGATCTCCTCATATTGTAGATGTTTTAGATTCAAAAAAAATTGCACTTGTTATCAATACCGGTGGAGGAAACTCAGAGCATAGATTAAGTGATGCAATTGCCCTTAGAAGAGCAACGCTAAAAAATAAAGTTCCATATTGTACAAATATGTCTACCGCACAAGCCTGTTTAGAAGCAATAAGATCGCTTAAAACTAAAAAATTAGAAGTTACTTCACTTCAAGATATTTAAGAATTTACTTTCCAGTCAGTTTCAAAAGTTACGTAGTTTACTTGAATGCATCGTCTTTCTTTAACTATAGTTTTTTTTTCCATACCGTGCCAAGTATTTGGTCCACTAGTAAACATATAGCCATAATTATTTTTATAAGGAACAGTTTTAACTTTTTCTAATTTTTCATTATAAAAATCAGTTCCCAAATCTTCAGATTCATTAGTATTATTAACAAATATTAAGCCTGACATTAATTTTTCTTTAATATCGCAATGAGGCTTTAACCAAAAACCCTCTCGATCACAAATAACTTCAACCCTTACATATGAATTTGAAAGATCTTTACCAATCATTTTTGAAATAGTTTGATGAACTTCTTGAGATTGAAGTTCGTTAATAAATTTTACTAGATTTGGAAATTGTTTTTCATTTTCTTTGGTCACAAAACATCTAAATTTAATTGCTTTACCACCAGATGCTATACCTTCTCTAAATTCAGCAGCACCACCATCTATCGCTCTAGTTCCATCATAGCTAAGGTTATGCTTACTCACATCAGGGATATCAGCTTTAACAATTTCTTCAATTGCTCCGTCTGTAAGTGCATTATGATATTCCCAATGATCAAACGGAAAATCATGTTTCTTTGATTGAGTTTGAATTGAATTTAAAAATGACATTAAAAATTTATTTTTTGTTTAATAATATTTGCTACTCTATTTGTTTCATCTAGTTTTTCATAGTTCCAAATTTCTATTTCTTCGCCTAAGTTTCTAGTTATATTTAATTCTCTAAATAAATTTCTAAATCTTTGGAATCTTTTGTCATTTTTTTTTGGTAAAATATTAGCGACATAGATTGGTTTACCTGTCAAAGCAGCTTCTGAGATCATAGAGCTAGAGTCGCATGTAACAACTATATTTTCAGATAAAGCTAAAGCAGATAAATATGCCTTTTTATCTACATTCATAATTATAGTATGATTTTTTCCAAAGAACTCTTTGGCGTAATGAATAGTATTTATTGGTGTTCTCATTGATGGAATGACTACTAATTGAAAATTATGTTTCTTCATTAATTTATAAAACATTGAGAAAATATGTTTCATATTCTTAGTTGAATAATCATAATATTTTGTTGGTCCTCCCATGATTAAGCACCAAACTTTTCTTTCATCTTGTTTAATGAAAGATTTTAAATAATCTTTATTTTCCTCAATTTCTTTTTCTGAAAGATAATGAATTGCTCCTTTAGTATTAATAACATTTTCTCCATTTATTCCATCATGTTCAGGGGCAACAATAAAATCAAAATAATTAAAATCTATTTTTGGATCTTGAATATGAATATTAAAAACCTTTTTTTTAGAAATACTTTTTAGATGAATAGAAGGAATTACACTTTTTCTTCCACAAGAGATTATTAAATCAAAATCATTATCATTGATTTTTTTATATATGTTTTGGGAAATTGGGGTTAATTTAGGTGGAACAAATTTCCAAAAATTTTTTAGTTCAACCTTGTGGTGTGTAAAATCAATATCAAGTGCTTTAGCAAGTCCCTCGACTTGACTAATCATTCCATGCATTCCTTGAGTTAATAATAAACCTTTTAATTTAGACATTTATCACTATATAGCTTTCATATGAGTCAAAATCCAACTAAACACACAAAAGTGTTAATAATTGGATCTGGTCCTGCCGGATACACAGCAGCAGTTTATGCTGCTCGAGCAATGTTAAATCCAATTTTAGTTCACGGTTCAGAGCCTGGTGGACAACTTACAACAACAACTGATGTAGAAAATTTTCCAGGATTTGCTGAAGTTATTCAAGGGCCGTGGTTAATGGATCAAATGAAAGAACAAGCTAAAGCAGTGGGAACTGAAATGATTGAAGATCATATTGGTTCTGTAAATTTAAAATCCACTCCATTTGAAGCTGTTGGTGATAGTGGCCAAAAGTATACTGCAGATAGCATAATTATTTCAACAGGTGCACAAGCAAGATGGTTAAACATTAAATCTGAACAAGAATTTAGAGGATTTGGAGTTTCTGCATGTGCTACGTGTGATGGTTTCTTTTTTAAAGACAAAGAAGTTGCTGTAGTTGGAGGTGGTAATGCTGCAGTAGAAGAAGCCATGTTTCTTACAAAATTTGCATCAAAAGTAAAATTAATTCATAGACGAGATAGTTTGAGAGCTGAAAAGATGCTTCAAAAGAAATTGATGGAAAATAAAAAAATTGAAATTGTTTGGGACTCTGTAGTTGAAGATGTTTTGGGTGATAGTGAACCCAAAAATGTTAAGGGTATAAAAATTAAAAACTTAAAAACTGAAAAAACAGAAGAAATAAAATTAGATGGATTGTTTATTGCTATTGGTCATGATCCAGCTACTCAGCTTTTCAAAGATCAATTAGAAATGGATAAAGAAGGTTATTTAATTACAAAACCAGATTCGACTGAAACAAATATTCCTGGAGTTTATGCTGCAGGTGACGTTAAAGATAAAACTTTTAGACAAGCAGTTACAGCTGCAGGAATGGGATGTATGGCAGCTTTAGAGGCTGAAAAACATCTTTCACATAATTAAATGTCAGAAAAAGTATTACTCACTGGCATTAGTGGGTTTGTTGCAAAACATATTGCTATTGAATTACTAAATTCAGGTTACGAAGTTTTAGGGACTGTCAGAAATTCAAATTCAATTGAACAAACAAAAAAAACATTAGAAGAAAATAATGTAGCAATTAATAATTTATCTTTTGTAGAATTAGATTTATTAAAAGATGAAGGCTGGAATGAAGCTGCAAAAGGCTGCAAATATATAATTCATGTAGCCTCTCCTTTCCCTCTAAAAGTTTCAAATGATAGGGAATCGCTTACTCCAGCTGCAAAAGATGGAACTTTAAGAGTTTTAAATGCCGGAATAAATGCAGGAGTTGAACATTTTGTTAAAACTTCTTCCATAGTATGCATGTTCAGAAAACCAAACAGGTCAAACCCTTATACATTTGGTGAAAATGATTGGACTGATTTAGACTGGGATAAAACTACTGATTATTTTGTATCCAAAACAAGAGCTGAAAAAGCTGCGTGGGATCTTATGGAAAGCAAAGGTCTTAAAAATAGTCTTACGTGCATCAATCCTGGCTTTATTTTAGGAGATTTTTTGAATGAAAAAAATTGTACATCAATGGAATATATCAAGCAATTGCTTCAAGGAAAATTTCCAGCTGCACCAAAGTTTTCAGTAATGATATCTCATGTAAAAGATATTGCAAAAGCACATGTTCTATCTTTAAAAAATAAAAGTGCTGGTGGTAGAAGGTTGATTGTTGGATCTGAAGTAAGAAGTATTCTTGAATTATCACAGATAATGGCAAAAAATATTCCAAGCCATGCAAAAAAACTTCCTAAAAGAGAATTACCAAATTTTATGGTTAAACTTCTAAGTTATATAGATACAAGTGCTAAAAATATGGTTCCTGATCTTGGTCTAAAAATGCAAACAGACCAAAGATACTCGGAAGAAATTCTTAAAATGAAATTCATAGCATCTGAAATTGCAGTTGTTGATGCGGCAAAATCAGTAATAAGACTAAATTTAGCTTGAAGTTAATTCAACTATTTCATCAGACTCAAAAATAGTTTTTTCTAAATTTTCATTTGCAATTTTTATCATAGCTTTAGCAACAGTTGCTGAATGAATTGGTTTCATTTTCTTTAGAGGTCCTAAAAATAAAGGAGACAATAATTTAAATACAAAAATTCCAATTTTTTCACCTACTCTCTTTTCTTGTCTATTGCCTAATAAAAAAGAAGGTCTCATAATTCCAAGTTTTGAAAAGTTAAGTCTTTTTAACTCTTCTTCAACTAATCCTTTAAATTTTAAATAATCCCCTGAACTTTTTGGATCTGCATAACCTGATGAAACAAAAACAAATGAATTTACTAAATTTGATTTTGCTATTTGAGCAACTTGTTTTGGAAGCTCGAGTTCTACTCTTTTATACTCATTTTTATCTGGTGAATTTTTCTTTGTTGTTCCAATACAAAAAAAACAGTCATCTCCTTTAATATCTTCTCTATGATTTTCTATATTTTTAAAATCTGTTTGAATAATTTCAATTTTTGGATCATTTAATTCTATTGAAGAACGGACAAATATTTTAATTTTAGAGTAATTATCATTCTGAATAAGTTGATTTAAAACATGTCCTCCAACTAATCCAGTTGAGCCAAATAGTAATGCTGTTTTCACTTCTTAAGAAAGGCTTTTACAAAAGGATTTTATTCTTTCCATTGCTTTCTTCAAATTTTGCATTGAAGTAGCATAAGAAATTCTAAAGTATCCATCTAAACCAAACGCAGATCCTTGAACAACTGCGACATTAGATTGCTCAAGTAGTTTTTGAACAAACTCAGTATCAGTTTTTAATTTAGTTTTTTTATTTAACAATCCCTTACAACTTGGAAATACATAAAATGCACCATTAGGAGTTAAACAATTTATTCCTTTAATATCATTTAAACTTTTAACGACAAAATCTCTTCTTTCTTTAAATGCTTTTGATCTCTTTTTTATAAAACCTTGATTACCATTTAAAGCTTCAACAGCAGCAGCTTGACTAATTGATGAAGGGTTTGATGTAGATTGAGATTGAATTTTACCAATTGCTTTAATGATATCTTTTGGTCCTGCGGCATATCCTATTCTCCAACCCGTCATTGCATAAGATTTACTAACCCCATTCATGGTTAAAGTTCTATCTTTTAACTTTGAATTTTGAGCAATCGTATAAAAATTAAAATTATCATATTTAATATGCTCATAAATATCATCACTTAATATATGTACTTTTTTATTTCTAATTAAAACTTTTGCTAAATCTTCAATTTCTTTTTTTGAATAACCTGCTCCAGTTGGATTGGAAGGTGAATTTAAAATCACCCATTTAGTTTTTTTGGTAATTGCTTTTTTTAACTTGTTTACAGTAAGTTTAAATCCTTCTTCTTCTGTACACTTAACTATCTTTGGTTTTCCACCAGCTAATAAAACCATATCGGGATAAGAAACCCAGAAAGGTGCAGGAATAATTACTTCGTCGCCTTTATTTAAAGTTGCCATAAAAGCATTATAAAGAACTTGTTTTCCGCCAGTACCAACCGTGATTTGATCTGTAGAATAGCTAATTTTGTTTTCTCTTTTAAACTTATCTACGATTGCTTTTTTTAAAGCAGGTGTTCCATCTACAGCTGTGTATTTGGTGTCTCCACTTTTGATAGCTTTAATTGCAGCATTCTTAATATTGTCTGGTGTATCAAAATCTGGTTCCCCAGCTCCAAGTCCAATTACATCTTTTCCAGCAGCTCTAAGTTCTCTTGCTTTTTGGGTAACAGCAATAGTTGGTGATGGTTTAATTCGTTTTAAACTGTCTGATATTATGCTCATTGAAATAAAAATAAATTCTAATACGCTGTTTAATATATGGAAAATACTTATCAAGATTTAATTACAGATATACAGAGTAAAAATCCAAAAATAGGTGGAAAACTCGAAGGAGGAAAAAAATTTAAAATTAAATCTGATTTTAAACCTGCTGGAGATCAACCTGAAGCTATTAAAAAATTAGTAAATGGTGCAAATAAAGATCAATTTAATCAAGTTTTACTTGGTGTTACGGGATCTGGAAAAACTTTTACAATGGCAAAAGTTATTGAGGCAACGAATAGACCTGCTTTAATATTAGCTCCGAACAAAACACTTGCAGCACAACTCTACGGAGAAATGAAAACATTTTTCCCAGATAATGCAGTTGAGTACTTTGTTTCTTATTATGACTATTACACTCCAGAAGCGTACGTTCCTAGATCTGACACTTATATAGAAAAAGAGGCATCGATTAATGAACAGATTGATCGAATGAGACACTCGGCAACCAGATCTCTTTTAGAAAGAGATGATGTTTTAATTGTAGCAAGTGTTTCATGTATTTATGGATTAGGTTCAGTTGAGGCGTACAGTAAAATGACGCTAACTCTTCAAAAAAATTATGATTACAACAGAGAAGAAATAATTAAATCTTTAGTTGCTTTACAATACAAAAGAAATGATCAAAACTTTTATAGAGGAACATTTAGAGCAAGAGGAGAATATTTAGAAATATTTCCTTCCCATCTAGAAGATAGAGCTTGGAGGCTTTGTCTATTTGGAGATAAATTAGAGCAAATTGAGGAGTTTGATCCTTTAACAGGAGATAAAGTTAGAGAACTAAGTTTAATAAAAGTCTATGCAAATAGTCATTACATTACTCCTAAACCTACAATCGAACAGGCAGTTATTAATATTAAAAAAGAATTAGAAATAACTTTAAAAAAACATAGAGCAGAAAATAAATTATTAGAAGCTCAAAGGTTAGAAGAAAGAACTAAGTTTGATTTAGAAATGATTGAAGCAACTGGTTCTTGTGCTGGAATTGAAAACTATTCAAGATTTTTATCTGGAAGAAAACCAGGCGAACCCCCTCCTACTCTATTTGAATATTTTCCAGATAACACTTTAATATTTGTTGATGAGTGTCATGTAACTGTTCCACAACTTAATGGAATGTATAAAGGAGATAGATCAAGAAAAAGTACTCTTGCAGAATATGGTTTTAGACTACCATCCTGTATGGATAATAGACCTTTAAAATTTGAAGAATGGGATTTAATGAGAACTCAAACTGTATTTGTATCTGCAACACCAGGACCGTGGGAACTAGAACAAACAAAAGGTAAATACATTGATCAGGTTATTAGACCAACTGGACTAATTGATCCTGTAGTCGAAATCAGACCAGCAAAAAATCAGGTGGATGATTTAATGCACGAATGCAAAAGAGTAGTTGAAAATAATTATCGAGTTTTGGTGACAACTCTTACTAAGAAAATGGCAGAGGATTTAACTGAATACCTTCACGAAAATGGAATTAAAGTTAGATACCTTCACTCAGATATCGATACTTTGGAGAGAATTGAAATAATGAGAGATTTAAGAATGGGTGTGTTTGATGTTTTAGTTGGAATAAACTTACTAAGAGAAGGACTTGATATACCTGAATGCGCATTAGTTGGAATTTTAGATGCAGATAAAGAAGGTTTTTTAAGGTCAGAGACATCTCTAATTCAAACAATAGGGAGAGCTGCAAGAAATGTAGATGGAAAAGTTATTTTATATGCCGACAAAGAAACTAAAAGTATAAAAAAAGCAATTGCTGAAACTGACAGAAGAAGAAGCATCCAATTAGCTTATAACAAAAAAAATAATATTAGTGCTACATCAGTTAAAAAAGAAATAAGTGACGTTTTAGAAAGTGTTTATGAAAAAGACTATGTAAAAATAAGTGAAGGTTCTAATATTGGTGGAAACTTAAAAAAACATCTTAAAGCTTTAGATAAAAAGATGAAAGAAGCTGCTTCTAATCTTGAATTTGAAGAAGCTGCTAAAATTAGAGATGATATAAGAAAGTTGGAAAGTAGTGAATTAGAAATTACATTAAATCCAAAAATAAGGCAGTATGATGTAAAAAATAAACTTTATCCAAAAGGTAGATCGACAATGGGAATGCCAGGAACAAAGGTTACAAAAAAAAGAGATAAAAAATGGAAGCACGGAAAATAATTATAACAGGTGGAGCAACAAGAATTGGTGCTGCGATAGCAAAAAAATTATCTGGTCCAAATATTGAAATCTTGATCCATTTTAATAAATCAAAATTAAAAGCTGAGAAATTAAAAAAAGAACTATCAAAAAATGGTACTAAAGTTTACTTAGTTAGAGGTGATTTGAGTAAAGAAAATGATGTAAATAAAATTGTAAAATATGCAAAATCAAGACTTAAATATTTTGATTGTCTAATTAATAACGCTTCATTATTTGAAAATGATAAATTAGAAAACTTTACAACAGATAGTTGGGGACAACATTTAAGAACAAATTTAAGAACACCTGCATTATTATCAAAAGAATTTGCAAAAAATGTTAAAGGAACAAATAACAATATAATTAATATTATTGATCAAAGAGTTTTCAAACTAACTCCATATTTTTTTTCCTATACCATTAGTAAAACTGGTCTTTATACTTTAACTAAAACTAGTGCTATGAGTTTGGCTCCGAAGATAAGAGTAAACGGTATAGCGCCTGGCCCAACTATTAAAAATCAAAGGCAATCTGAAAAACATTTTAGAAAACAGTATTTAGCAACACCGTTAAAAAGACAGGTGGATGTTGAGCAAATATGTAATGCTGTTGACTTTTTTATAAATAATATATCTATTACAGGTCAAGTTTTAGCAATAGATAGTGGGCAAAATTTAAACTGGCAAACACCAGATATAATGGGCAAAGAATGAAAAGAAGTAATTTTAAGATTATAAGAATAAATAAAAATAAAAGTCTTTTTAATTACGAAAAGAAAATTCTAATTAATGAACTAATTTTAAATTTAAAACTTGGCTATTATGACTTTGAAAAGAAAAAGCCTCAAAAAGTTAAATTTAGCCTAGAAATTGATTACGAGGATAAAAAGCCATCAAGTGATAAAGATATAAAATCGATTGTTAATTATGGAACAATTGTAAAATTAATCACAAAACTTGTTAAAAAAAAACATTACAACTTTCTTGAAACATTAGCTGAAGCGGTATTTGATGAATTATTCAAAGATCAAAGGATTGCTAAAATAATGTTGAAAATTGAGAAATTGGAAATTCTTAAGCAATGTTCATCTGTTGGTATTCAAATTACCAAAAAAAGAAGTCATGATAAGCTCTGAAATAGGAAAAGAAGTAATTAAAAAAGAGCTACCGCTAGTCCCTAAACTTCCTGGTGTCTACAGGATGCTAAATGAAAAAAATGAAATCCTTTATGTAGGAAAAGCAAAAAATCTTCCTAATAGACTTAAAAGTTATGTATCTGAAAAAAATCATATAATTCGAACAGAGAGAATGTTATCTCAAACTAGAAAATTAGAGATAACAACTACTTCAAATGAAAGTGAAGCTCTACTTTTAGAAGCAAACCTAATTAAAAAATTTAAACCAAAATTCAATATCTTATTAAGGGATGATAAGTCATTTCCATTTATCTTTATTGGTAACAAAGATAAATGGCCACAAATTAAAAGACATAGAGGAAAAAAAACAAAAGAAGGATTTTATTTTGGACCTTTTGCATCTGCAGGTTCAGCCAACTGGACTATAAAGATGATCCAAAAAATTTTTCATCTAAGAGTTTGTGATGATACTGTTTTTAAAAACAGAGAAAGACCTTGTATCCTTTATCAAATTAAAAGATGTTCTGGTCCATGTGTTGGTTATGTTGAAAAAGATGATTATCAACAAACAGTTGATGATGCTATTGAATTTGTATCTGGAAAATCAAGAAAAATTCAAAAAAATCTCTCAAGTCAAATGGAAAAGGCAAGTGAGGAATTAGATTTTGAAAAAGCAGTAATTTTAAGGGATAGAATTAAAGCTTTAAATATTATTCAATCTTCTCAAAGAATTAATGAGGCAAACTTAGTAGAGGCAGATGTCATAGCTGGATACAAAGAATCTGGAAAAACTTGTGTTCAAGTATTTTTTTATCGTTCAAAACAAAATTGGGGCAACCAAGCTTTTTTTCCAAAACATGACCCAGATGAAAAATTAAGTGAAATATTAAATTCATTTGTTTCACAATTTTATGAAAATAAAAGTGTACCGTCTGCAATAATATTATCTGAAGAAATAAAAGAAAAAGTTTTAATTGAAAAAACCTTGACTCAAAAAGAGGGAAAAGAAATCAATATTAGTGTCGCTAAAAAAGGCTCAAAGTTAAAAGTAATTAACCAAGCAATAAAAAATGCAAAAGACAGTTTGAATAGAAAACTTTATGAAAGTCAGAATAATAGAGAACTTTTTGATGAAGTTGCAAAAAAATTCAATCTTGAAACAAATATAAATTTAATTGAGGTTTATGATAACAGCCATATCCAAGGAACAAATAGTGTTGGAGCTTTAATTGCCTATGGTGATGAGGGGTTTGTTAAAAAGAGATATCGAAAGTTCAACATCAAACACAAAAAAAATGAGCAAGATGATTATGGGATGATGAGAGAAGTATTAAACAGAAGGTTTAAACGTGCTGTTCAAGAAAAGGATAATTATCTCACTTTTCCTGATTTAGTATTAGTAGATGGAGGAAAAGGACAATATTCAGTAGCTAGAGAAAGTTTAAATGAATTGGGGCTTCACGACATTCCAATTATTGCAATAGCAAAGGGTAAATTTCGTAATAGTGGAAATGAAACATTTTTTCACAATGGCAAAGAATATAAATTCACAAAAAATGACCCCACTCTATTCTTTCTCCAAAGAATAAGAGATGAATCACACAGGTTTGCTATCAGTGCCCATAGAGCAAAGAGAAAAAAAGGAATTAGTAAATCTTTGCTAGACCAAATTGAAGGTATTGGAGCAATTAGAAAAAGAGCGCTGTTAAACCATTTTGGATCAGCAAGATCTGTTGAGTCTGCTAGTTTAGATGAAATTAAATCTGTTGAAGGTGTTGAAGAAAAAGTAGCAAAAAAGATATATAACTTCTTTCACGAATAATTATGTTAAAAAAAATTCCAAATATTCTAACAATAGGAAGAATAATAATTGTACCCTTCTTCGTTTTAGCTTTCTATCTTCCGGGATTCTATGGTGATTTAACTGCTTTAATTTTATTTATAATTGCTTCATTTACAGATTTTTTAGATGGCATGCTGGCTAGAATGTTAGGCCAGGAATCTAAATTAGGAGAACTATTAGATCCTATCGCAGATAAAATAATAGTTGCTACAGCTCTAATTTTGCTGGTGATGGATGGAACAATTCAAAATTATGAAGTAATTGCAGCTATAATAATTTTAACTAGAGAAATATTAATTTCAGGATTACGAGAATTTTTAGCAAAAGGTCAGATTAAACTTCCAGTCTCAAATCTTGCTAAACTTAAAACAGTGTTACAAATGGTTGCTATTGGTCTTCTTCTTTCAGGGGATACTGGAAATAAAATAATCAACTTTGAAGATTATAACGCTCAAACTATTGGTATTATTCTTTTATGGTTGTCAGCTGCGATCACTTTATTTACAGGTTATGATTACTTACGAAAGGGTATTGATCACGCAATATCTGAAGACAATAAAGACTAGGCTGCTTTTTTCTTTCTTACCAGTGCTTGATAACTTTCATTAAGATCAATGATGGTATCACAAACTTTAAATTGATTTTCTGCAATACAAGATACAGGCGTAACCTCAGCAGCGGTTCCTGTTAAAAAGCATCCTACAAAATTAGGAAGTTCTTTTGGACTAATTTTTCTTTCATGAACTTTGATGTTTTTTGATTTTGCAATTCCGATTACAGTTCTTCTTGTAATTCCATCTAAAAATGAATCTGGAATTGGTGTATGAATTTCTCCATTTTTGTCTTTAAAAAATACATTGGCCCCTGTTGCTTCAGCAATATTACCTTCATGATCCAACATTAAAGAATCAGTGTAACCTTGTTTTTCAGCCTCATGTTTAGATAACGTACAAATCATATACAAACCTGATGCTTTAGTATCCCAAGGAATAGTATTAGGAGCTGGTCTTCTCCAGTTTGAAATATTTAATTTAATTCCCTCAACTTTTAGTTTTGGATCAAAGTAAGATCCCCACTCCCAAGTTGCAATTGCAACATGAATTTTTGTTTGTTGTGCTGATATTGCCATCATTTCGGTACCTCTCCAAGCAACTGGTCTTACATATCCATTTTCTACATTCTGAGTAGCAATAATTTTATTTGAAGCAGCATTTATTTGCTCTTCGGTATAAGGAATTTCAAAACCCATTCTTCTAGCAGAATGAAAAAATCTAGAGGTATGTTCCTCTAACTTGAAAATAGACCCATCATAAACTCTTTCACCTTCAAAAACACAACTTGCATAATGCAAACCATGACTTAACACATGGAGCTTTACATCTTCCCAGTCAACAAGTTCATCGTTGTACCAAATTTTTCCAGATCTTTTATCGTACGGTATCATTAGTGAAAATATTTTAAAATATCAGTGAAAAATATCTTTGTATCTTTGATATGTCAATATAACTTACCCATTATGAAAGAACTTTTATATCTTAAAGACGATCAACTTAAGGGTTTAATTGAAAAATTATTTGTAAGTTATAGAGAGACATTTTCTGACTCTAAAAAAATTTTAGACAAATATTCAATTGGTGTAGCCCACCATAAGGTTATTCATCTGATTTCTTCCTATGAAGGTATCTCTATCTCAGATCTTCTAAAAAAATTAAAAGTAACAAAGCAGAGTCTTAACAGAGTTTTAAAAGATTTAATTAAGTTAGAGATCATAATATTTAAGAAAAATGATCAGGATACAAGGGTTAAACATGTGTTTTTAAACGAAAAAGGAAAGAAAATATTTGAAGAAATTTTCAATTTACAAAAAAAAAGAATTTATTCTGCTCTTTTAAATTCAACTTCAGAAGAAGTTGTTAATTTTGACAATGTATTAAATAAAATAATTGATGGATAATTTTTTAGCTCATATTTTACTAGTTGACGATGATGATGTTATTAGATCATTAGTCAAAAAATTTTTAAACGAAAATAATTATTTAGTAACTACAGCTGATAGTGCTGAAGATGCCTCAGATAAAATAAAAATAATAAAGTTTGATCTGATTGTACTCGATATAATGATGCCTGGAAAGAATGGATTAGAATTTATAGAAGAAAATAAAAAAAACCTAGATACTCCGGTCATACTTCTTACAGCAAAAGGAGAAGCCAAAGAAAGAATTCAAGGTCTTGAAGTTGGTGCGGATGATTATTTGCCCAAACCATTTGAACCTAAAGAACTAATTCTAAGAATAAAAAATATTTTAGATAAGACAAAAAAAACTGAACAAAAAAGAATAATTGAATTTGAAAATGTCAAAATCGACTTAAATAAACTTTTAATTATTAGAGATCAAAAAGAGTTTAAAATTAATAATACCGAAAAGACAATTCTGGAAAAAATGATTAATAGTCCTGGAAAAACATTTTCAAGAGAAGATATAGGAAAATTAATTAATCTTGATAAAGAAAGATCTATTGATGTTATTATTACTAGATTACGAAAAAAAATTGAAATAGATCAAAAAAGTCCTAAGTTTTTGCAAACAATTAGAGGTGCAGGATATGTTCTCTGGATTGAGTAATTATTTTAAAAAAGTTTTACCAAAAAGATTATTTTATAGAGCGCTTTTAATTGTTGCAGTCCCTGTAATTACTATTCAATTAATAATCACTATTGTTTTTTTTGATAGTTTGTGGATTAAAACTAATAAAGGTATGACCAGAACGTTAGTCAATGAGATTAGTGCTTTTGTAGAAGCTTATCAGAATGAAGAAAATGATAAACAAGAGGTGAATAATCTATTTTCATTATTTTTAGATTTAAATATTGAATTGGTAGTAGGTGAAAAATTAAGTGACCAAGATAAAGAAAGATGGTTTAGTCCAATTGATAGAACTTTAAGAAGGGAACTAAAATCTAAATTTTCTCCTGAAATCTTCTGGTTTAATACTACAAACTATAAAGAACTAGTTGATTTAAGAATAAAATATGAAGATGGATATTTTAAATTTTTAGTTCCAAAAGATCGAGTAACTAGCACATCTGCAAGAATATTTGCGCTATGGATTACCGTTCCTGCAATTATAATGGTTATTATTTCACTAATATTTTTAAAAAATCAAACAAGACCAATTACAAATTTAGCTCGTGCTGCTGAAAGATTTGGAAAAGGAGAGGATATAGAGGAATTTAAACCCTCAGGAGCGCTCGAGATACGTCAAGCAGGTCACGAATTTGATAAAATGAGAAAAAGAATTGAAAGACATCTTAATCAACGAACTGAAATGTTGTCAGGTATTAGTCATGATTTAAGGACTCCTTTAACAAGAATGAAGTTACAATTAGCTTTCCTTAAAGATAAAGATGCAGTCGATAAATTAACAGATGATATTAACGAAATGGAAAAAATGCTTAATGAGTATCTGCAATTTACAAGCTCATCGTATGTTCAAAGAGATGAAATGTTTAATCTTTCAGAACTAATTGAAGAGATTATAAGAAAATATAATAATGAAAACATTTCTCATAATTTAATTCCTAGAATTTACATCAATGGCAGAAAGAACCTTATCAATAGATCTTTAAATAACTTAATTGATAACGGATTAAAATATGCGAACAAAGTTGAAATAAGCCTAAATAAAAAAAATACAAATCTATTTATAATTATTGAAGATGACGGTCCCGGGATACCTAAAAAGGAACATGAAAACGTATTTAAGCCTTTTTACAAGATAGACAAAGGTAGAAACGATTCTAAATCGAGTGTTGGGCTGGGACTATCAATTGCTTCTGATATTATAAAATCCCATGGTGGGAACATTATGCTGGAAAAATCAAAATTTGATGGGCTAAGAGTTAAGATCTTTTTGCCGATCTAGTTTTCTTCTTTTTTTTTGATTCTAATTTTGAAATTTTATTTTCTAAATTTTCAACTCTCTTCGAAAGAACATCAAATTCATCTTTACTGGTAAGTTTCATTTTGAAAACAAATTCATCTCTCTTAGATTTAAATATATTTAAGATTTCAGATGATAAATCTTTTGAAGTTATTAATCCCTGCTCTATCACTTTTGCAAATTTATCAATTATAAATTTAGAATTTTTCATATTTGAGATATACAATATAGTTATAATTTAAAATGATCATCAATAATTTTGACCCAGTTGCATTAGAAATATTTTCTCTAGAAATTAGATGGTATTCGCTAGCTTATATTGCTGGCATTTTATTAGGATGGTTAATAGCGAAAAAACTTTTCTTAAAGAATTCTGAAATAAATAAAAACTTTGATGATTATATAACGTATTTAATCATCGGAATTATTTTAGGTGGAAGAATTGGATATGTATTATTTTATAATTTTGAATTCTATGTAAATAATCTATTAGATATTTTGAAAGTATGGGAAGGTGGAATGTCTTTTCACGGAGGAATAATTGGTATTGTTATAGCAAGTATATTATTTGCAAAAAAAAATAATCAAAACTCATTTTTATATTTAGACATTGTTGCTCTAGTGGCACCAATTGGAATATTCTTTGGAAGAATTGCAAATTTTATAAATTCTGAACTTTATGGAACTATAACTAATTTACCTTGGGCAGTTACATTTATACAAATAGATAATCAACCAAGACATCCCTCGCAAATTTATGAGGCATTGTTAGAAGGTTTAATGTTATTTTTAATTTTACTTTATTTTAGAAATAAAAGAAGTTTGTTTAAACCTGGATTAATTTCAGGACTATTTTTAATTTTCTATTCAATCTTTAGATTTATTGTTGAATTTTTTAGAGTACCAGATGATCAATTGGGGTACTTAATATTCAATTTAACTATGGGTCAGTTAATAAGTTTTATTTTTTTAATAATTGGATTAATTATTTTCTTTTTCAAAAAAAATGAACAAGTCAACTAATTTACCTCTAGATCAATTTATAAACCATGCTCTTTACGATAAAGAAAATGGATATTATATGAAAAAAAATCCCTTCGGAAAAGAAGGTGATTTTATTACATCTCCAAATATCACAAGACTATTTTCCGAAATAATTGCGATATGGGTAATAACTTTCTGGAAAAGTATCGGTTCACCTAAAAAATTTAACTTAATTGAACTTGGTGCTGGCAATGGTGAGATGATGAAAGTTATATCCGAAACATTAAAGAATTTTCCAGACTGTTTTAATTCCTGTAATTTAATTATTAATGAAAAAAGCTCCTATTTAATTGATGAACAAAAAAAAAATTTAATTTCTGAAAAAATAATCTGGGTAAATCAGGTTGAAATTGATGACTCATTTCCTTGTATTTATCTTGCAAACGAATTTTTTGATGCAATTCCAATAAAGCAATTTTTTAAGAAGAAAGATAATTGGTTTGAAAGATATGTTAATTTAAAAACTCATGAAAAGGCTGAGTTCAATGATAAAGAAGTTGATATTAAAATAATAGAGCAAGAACTTAAATTTGAAATATCTAAAGACCAAGAAATTATTGAATACTCTCCAGAAGCGTTTGGGTATCTAGAGAAAATTTGTAAAATTATTGATAAAAAAGATGGTGGACTTTTAATAATTGATTATGGATATTTAGATCTAAAAATAAAAAATACTATTCAAGCAATAAAAGATCATAAATTTTCAAACATATTAGAAGATATTGGAGATTCCGATATCACATACAATTTAAATTTTAATTTATTTGCTAATTATATTCATCAGTTTGAAAAACTAGATCATCTAATTACTAATCAAAAAAAATTCTTAACAAGTATGGGAATTTTGCAAAGAGCAGAGATAGTAAGTAATAATATAGCATTCTCGCAAAAAACAGATCTATTTTATAGAGTTAGACGTTTGATTGATGAGAAACAAATGGGAGATTTATTTAAGGTAATGTTGATAAAAGTTAAAAACAATAAATTTACAAATGGTTTTCAAATTGATTAAATCTAAAAAACTTTCAAAAAATAGAGTTATCAAACATGGTTTTTTTAATAGCAACGGTGGTGTATCAAAAAATATTTATAAAAGTTTAAATTGTGGTCCAGGTTCAAATGACAATAGTGCAAATGTAAAAAAAAATTTAAATATTGTTAGAAAAAAAATTTCTAAGAACTCTAAAAATATTTTTTTACTTAACCAAATTCATAGTAATAAATTCATTTTTATTAACAAAAAGTATAAATCAAAAACAAAACCTAAGGCTGATGCAATTATTACTGACCAAATAAATGTGCCTATTGCAGTTCTGACTGCAGATTGTGTGCCAATACTGGTTTTTGATAATCAGAGGAAAATGATAGCTGCAATTCATGCAGGATGGAAGGGTGCTTTTAAGGGAATTATATCAAAAGTGATCAAATTTATGATTAAGAGAGGTTCCAAAACAAAAAATATTACAGCGGTTATAGGTCCTTCAATATCAGTTAAAAATTATGAGGTTCAAAAAGATTTTTATAAAAAATTTATAAAGAAAGACAAATCTAGTTACAGATTTTTTAAAATGAGTAAAAAAAAGTTATATTTTAACTTATCTATATATGTTAAATCATTAATTCTTAAGTCTGGTGTGAAAAAAATAGAAAAAATTGATGTTGATACATTTGATGCTAAAAATAAATTTTTTAGTGCTAGAAGATCAAAAAGTTTAAATCATGCTGATTATGGTAGAAATATTTCAATAATTATGCTTAATTAGGTTTTTTCATGAAATTATTATCAGGAAACAGCAATAAACCTCTTAGTAAGAACATCGCTAAATATTTAAAATCTAAACTAGTCAATTCAAGTATAAGAAATTTTTCTGATGGTGAAATCTATGTTGAGATAAATGAAAATATAAGGGGAAATAGTATTTTTATTATTCAATCTGTTTCTTCACCAGCTAATGATAATTTAATGCAACTTTTATTATGTATAGATGCTTTAAAAAGATCATCTGCCAAAAATATAACTGCTGTAATTCCATATTTTGGTTATGCAAGACAAGACAGAAAAGTTGTCCCAAGAACTTCTATTTCAGCAAAACTTGTATCTAATCTGATCACAAAAGCAGGGGCAGATCGAGTTGTAACAGTTGATTTACATGCAGGACAAATTCAAGGTTTTTTTGATATTCCTGTAGATAACTTGTTTGCTACTCCTATTTTTGCAAGACACGTTAAGAAAACGATTAAAAATAAAAATATGATTTGTGTTGCTCCAGATGTAGGTGGAACAGAAAGAGCAAGAGCTCTTGGAAAACTTTTAAATGTTGGTCTAGCCATAGTGGATAAAAGAAGACCTAAACCAGGACAATCGCAGGTTATGAATGTAATTGGAGATGTAAAAGGTAAGACGTGTATAATTGTTGATGATATCATCGATTCAGGTGGAACAATTGTGAATGCAGCTAAAGCTCTAAAAGATAGAGGAGCAAAAGAGGTTTATGTTTATATTACGCACGGAGTTCTTAGCGGAGAAGCAGTTAAAAAAATTAAAAATTCTGTTATTAAAAATTTAGTAATTACAGATACTATTGATAATAACGACAAAATAAAAGGTGCTAAAAACATTGAGGTTTTATCTATTTCAGGGCTAATGGGTGAAGCAATAAAAAGAATATCAAATTCCACTTCTGTATCAGATTTATTTAAATAATTACCTTGTGTTATTAAGGATCTTGAGCTAAAAACCCTTGTTTTTATGAATACTTTAGAAGCTAACATCAGAGATACCAAAACTAAAGGTGCACTTAATTCATTGAGAGATAATGGAGAAGTTCCAGCCATAATTTATGGTGGTGAAGATCAAAACGAAAAAGTTTCTATATCTAAAAAACTACTAAAATCGATGTTAGAAGACACAAATTTTTTATCTACGATTCTTACATTGAATGTAAATGGTAAGCCTCAAAATGTGCTTCCAAGAGAAGTAAAATATCACATAATATCAGACGATCCTATACATGTTGATTTTTTAAGAGTTGTACCAGGTTTAAAAATTAGAATTGAGGTTCCGGTTAAATTTATTAATCATGAAAAATCACCTGGGTTAAAAAAAGGTGGTGTATTAAATATTGTAAGAAGAAAAGTTGAATTAAAATGCCCAAGTGAAAAAATACCTGACAATCTTTTAATTGATTTAGATGGTGTTGATATTGGAGTTAGTTTTAAAATTTCATCAATTAATTTAGATCCTGAAGTTGTACCAACTATTCAAGGCAGAGATTTCGTTATAGCAACACTAGCGGCTCCAACTGTAATGAAAGAACCAGAAAAACCAGCTGAAGCAGAAGCTGCTGAAGGAGAAGCAGGTGCAGAGGGTGCACCAGCTGAAGGAGACAATCCAGCAGCAGAGGGTGATAAAAAAGAAGGCGAAGATAAGCCTGCTGAAGAAAAAAAATAAATTATTTAAACTAAAGTTTGTTTTCCATTAAAAAATTCTCATGCTTTTATTTGTAGGACTAGGTAACCCAACGCCAGATAGTGAGAATAATAGACATAATGTAGGTTTTAAAATTATCGACTCGATTAATAAAAAATTTGGTCTATCAAAACAAAAACCCAAATTTAAAGGTTTGCTCACAACAGGAAATGTTGGAGACAAAAAAATATATGCAATTAAACCTTTAACTTTTATGAATAATTCAGGAATTTGTATTAGAGAATTAATAGAATATTTTAAAATCGATGCTGAGGATGTAATAGTTTTTCATGATGATTTAGATGTAGAATTTGGAAAAATTAAAGCTAAGTTTGGTGGATCTAGCGCAGGTCATAATGGTATAGCATCAATAGATAAATTTATTGGTAAAGATTATTCTAGAGTAAGAATAGGGATTGGGAAACCAAAAGACAATATGGAGGTAAGTGATTTTGTACTTCAAAATTTTGATGAAGATGAAATGGTTGGATTAGAAAAAATTACAAATAATATTACCGAGTCAATTTCAATATTAATTGATAAAAAATTAGATCTATTTTCAAGTACAGTAAATAATAAAAAATGAGTCTTAAATGTGGAATTGTTGGTTTGCCAAATGTTGGTAAGTCCACACTTTTTAATGCACTAACAAATTCTAGTAAAGCACAAGCGGCTAATTTTCCATTTTGTACAATTGATCCAAATGTTGGGATAGTTCCTGTACCTGACGAAAGATTATCTAAATTATCAAAAGTCTCTAACTCTAAAAAGGTAATTAATACTACAATTTCATTTGTTGATATTGCTGGTCTTGTAAAAGGAGCTTCAAAAGGAGAAGGATTAGGAAATAAATTTCTTTCTCATATCAGAGAAGTTGATGCAGTAATTCATATGATTAGATGTTTTGACTCAGATGATATTCAAAATGTTAATCCTGATGTAAACCCAGTTAGAGATTTAGAAATTATTGAAACTGAAATGATGCTTGCAGATCTTGAAAGTATTCAAAAAAGATTGGAAAAGAATAACAAAAAAAATGTAGATGAGGAGCAACTTAAAATTTTAGAAATTGCTCTAGATTGCATCAATAATGATAAAGATATTTCAGTCCTAAAAACACAATTTGACACCAAGCAATTAAATCAAAGTGGTTTGTTGTCAATTAAGCCAAAAATATACGTTTGTAATGTTGATGAACAAAGTATTCAGAATGGCAACAAATATACAAATGATTTCATAGAAAAATTTGGCAATGAAAATACACTAATTGTATCTGCTGATATAGAAAATCAAATTAATGATCTACCTGCTGAAGAGAAAAAAAATTATATGGAAATGATAGGTTTAAAAGAAACTGGATTAAATATGTTAATTCAAAAAGGCTACAATATATTAGAATTAGATACTTATTTTACATCTGGTCCTGAAGAAACAAGAGCGTGGACAATTAAAAAAAATTGTACAGCTCCTAAGGCAGCAGGTGAAATTCATACTGATTTTGAAAAAGGCTTTATTCGAGCTGAAACTATTTCTTATGAAGATTTCGTAGCAAATGATGGCTGGGTAAACTCTAAAGCTAATGGAAAAATGAGATTAGAAGGAAAAGATTATATTGTTAAAGATGGAGATGTATTAAACTTCAGATTCAACACGTGACCAAATTTTCTTCATACTGAAGTAAACTAAAATAGTTAAAATAATCAAATACACTATAGCTTTAAATCCCATTTGGTGCCTTGCTTCTAAGTGAGGCTCTGCGGCCCACATTAAAAATGTTGTTACATCTTTTGACATCTGTTCAACAGACGCATTAGTGCCATCGCCATACTCTACTATTCCATCTGATAATGGTGCTGCCATTCTAATCTTATTACCATACATATATTTGTTATAGTAAACTCCATCATCCAAAGTTACTCCACTTGGTGGATCTTCATAACCTTGAAGTAAAGAATAAATATAATCAACTCCACCACCTCTAGCTTTAACTAAAACAGACATGTCTGGCGGATACGCTCCTCCATTAGCTGCTTGCGCAGCTTTGACATTGTCGTATGGCATTACAAATTTATCTGAAAGTTTTCCAGGTCTAGTGAACATTTCACCATCAGCATTTGGTCCATCTTTAACCTCAAAAGAAGCAGCAATTGCTTTTGCAGCTGCCTCTGAAAACTCTGGCCCACCCTCTTCTGATAAATTTCTGTAGCTCAAATATTTCATTGAATGGCAAGAAGCACAAACTTCAGTATAAACTTGATATCCTCTTTGAAGAGTTGCCCTATCAAATTTTCCAAAAAGGCCTTTAAAACTCCAATCTGTTTTAAGATAATCTACTTTTTCAGCAGCAAAAATTTGAGAGCTATTTAGAGAAAAAAGTGAAAGTATTAAAATTAATTTAAATAACTTTTTCACTTTATTTTATTTTACTTTCTCTATGTCGTGCTGCTGCTAAGTTTGGTGATCCACCTAAAATAGGTTCCGTTATACTTAGTGGGACAGGTAACGTTCTCTCTTTAAATCCTAGCACAGGGAGAATAACTAAAAAATGTAAGAAATAATAGGCAGTGGCTACTCTTGCTATTAATAAGTAAAGGCCTTCTGCGGGCATTGCCCCCACGTAACCTAAAATTAAAACGTCTGCTACCAAAATCCAATAAAATTGTTTGTATAAAGGTCTAAACACTGCTGATCTAATTTTTGAGGTGTCTAACCAAGGTAAAGCTGCAAGTATTAAAATTGCAGACAACATTGCAACTACTCCAAGAAGTTTATCTGGCACTGATCTTAATATTGCATAAAAAGGTAACAAATACCATTCTGGAACTATATGAGCTGGAGTTACCATAGGATTTGCCTCTATGTAATTATCTGCATGTCCTAAAATATTAGGGGTATAAAAAACAAAAAAAGCAAAAACAATCATGAACATTAGTAATGCAAAACCATCTTTAATAACAATGTATGGATGGAATGGGACAGTATCCTTAGAAGGTTTTTTAATATCAATACCAACGGGATTGTTATTTCCAGGTACATGAAGTGCCCAAATATGTAAAACTACAAGACCTAAAATTAAAAAAGGAATTAAGTAGTGCAAAGTAAAAAATCTAGTTAGAGTTGGGTTATCAACTGAGTATCCACCCCACAACCATGTTACAATTCCCTCTCCTACTAATGGTATTGCACTAAATAAATTTGTAATAACAGTTGCTCCCCAGAAACTCATTTGTCCCCAAGGCAAAACATAACCCATGAATGCAGCTGCCATCATTAACAGGTAAATTACTATTCCTAAAATCCAAATAATTTCTCTTGGAGATTTGTAAGATCCATAAAATAACGATCTAAAAATATGAATATAAACTGCAAGAAAAAACATTGATGCACCATTTGCATGTATATATCTAATTAACCATCCGTAGTTCACGTCTCTCATTATGTGTTCAACACTTTCAAATGCCATATCAGCATGAGCAATGTAATGCATAGCTAGAGTTAATCCTGTTATGATTTGTGTGATTAGGCAAAAAGTCAAAATTCCACCAAATGTCCACCAGTAATTTAAATTTTTTGGAGTAGGATAATCTGTTAGATGATTTGCAAGAGTTAGTAGCGGTAATCTATCATTAAACCACTGACCAACTTTAGATTTAGGTTTATAATCGTGATCACTCATAAATTTACTATCCTATTTTAATTGTGTTTGCATTCACGAATTCATATTTAGGAACTTCCATATTCCAAGGAGCTGGTCCTTTCCTAATTCTTCCAGATGTATCATAGTGAGAACCGTGACATGGACAAAACCATCCATTATAATCACCTTTGTCATTCAAAGGTACACATCCTAAATGAGTACAGACTCCTACCATCACTAACCATTCAGGATTCTTTGCTCTATCCTCATCTTTTTCTGGATGAATTAATTCCTCCATTTTTACAGATCTTGCTTCTTCAATCTCTTCTTTTGTTCTTCTTCTAATGAAAACTGGTTTTCCTCTCCACAGAACTGTAATTGTATTTCCAGGTTTAACCGAACTTACATCAACCTCTGTACTTGCTAATGCTTTAACTGAAGCATCTGGGTTCATTTGATCTACCATGGGCCACACTACTGCTGCTGCTCCAACGGCACCTACAGCTGTGGTTGCTGTAAATAAAAACTCTCTTCTTTTTGGCTTTTTATCTGACATTTTTAATAATTTTTTGTTAAAAAATTAATTTAATATACGATTTCTTATAAGATAAAAGTAATTTTTCTACTGAAAGAATGACACATTAAGGATGAAACCTAGACCTAAAATTTCACTATACGAGCCTGATATTCCACAGAATACAGCTGCGATTATAAGAACATGCGCCTGTTTAGGAGCTGAATTAGAAATTATTGAGCCATGTGGATTTTTATTAACTGACAAAAGGTTTAAAAGAGTTGTCATGGATTACATGGACTATAGGAAAATAAAATTTTATCAAAGTTCAGAACATTTTTTTGAAGAAAAAAAGAATCAAAGGATTGTTTTAATGACAACCAAGGGTTCAATAAATTATACTAAATTTAACTTTAAAGCCGATGATACAATTTTATTTGGAAGAGAGAGCGCTGGGGTTCCTGAAAGAGTTCATAAGCTAATTAATGATCGTTTAAAAATTCCCATGAGTGAAAAAGCAAGATCTTTAAATATAGCGTCCTCAGTTGCAATAGTTTTGGCTGAAAGTTTAAGACAAAATAATTTTATATAATATGAACAATTCAATTAAAAAAGACCTAACAAGCAATTGGTTCAAATTACTACAAAATGCAATCTGTAATGACATACATGAATTGGAAAATAACAAAATTAAATTTGAATCAACTTCTTGGAAAAGAAACTCTAAAAAAGATGAAGGTGGTGGTGAATATAGAATTTTAAAAAATGGAAAAATTTTTGAAAAAGTTGGAGTAAATTTTTCAAAAGTATATGGAAAATTTCCTAAAAAATTTCAAAAAAATATACCAGGAGCTGAGAAAGATCCTAGATTTTGGGCTTCAGGAATTTCAGTAGTTATGCATATGCAAAATCCACACATTCCAGCTATGCATTTTAATACAAGATATATAAGCACTCAAAAAAACTGGTTTGGAGGTGGAATGGATGTAACCCCCGCTATCAAAGATGATAATGAAAAAAATAAATTTCATAAATCTTTGAAGTTAATGTGTGATCAACATAATAAAAATTATTATAAAAAATATAAAAAATGGTGTGATAAATATTTTTATTTACCTCACAGAAAAGAAGCTAGAGGAATTGGGGGAATTTTTTTTGATTACAAAAATGACAATTTCGAAAAAGATTTTAAATTTGTAAGAGATGTTGGGATAACCTTTCAAATGATCTTTAATGAAATTATTAGAAAAAAAATTAAGAAAAAATGGTCTTTAAAAGAAAAAGAGAAGCAGTATATTAAGAGAGGTCGTTACGCAGAATTTAATTTACTATATGACAGAGGAACCAAATTTGGATTACAAACTGGTGGTAATGTTGAAGGAATTTTAATGTCGTTACCGCCCTTAGCAAAATGGAAATAAAAAATGGAAAAAGAACCTATAACTTTAAACGGGCTGAAAAAATTAGAGGAAGAACTCATTTTTTTAAAAGAAAAGAAAAGACCTGAAATTGTTGCCGCAATTGCTGAAGCAAGATCACATGGAGATCTAAAAGAAAATGCAGAATATCATGCTGCAAAGGAAGAACAGTCTCACAATGAAGGAAGGATTACTCAGATAAACGACATAATAGCTAGAGCTAATGTAATTGATGTAACCAAATTAAATAATGAGGGAAAAGTAATATTTGGGTCAACTGTGTATTTAGAAGATTTAGATAGTGGAGAAAAAATTAATTATAAAATTGTTGGAAAAGATGAAGCTGACTTAAAGCAAAAATTAATTTTCTTTCAATCTCCAATCGGAAAAGGGTTAATAGGTAAAAATAAAAGTGATCTTGTAGAAATCAGTACACCTTCTGGAACAAAGAATTTTGAAATTAAAGACGTTAAATATATTTAACTTTTTGCAATTTTTTTAACCTGTTTGTCTGATATTTGAAATCCATTTTGAACCCAGGTTTCTTCTATAAGCTTTAACTTATTCCCTAAAATTTTACCCTCAGGAATTTTATACTTAGACATTAAAATATTTGCTCCAATTTTTAGTTCAGGCAATTCTTTATTTTTAAAAATTTTAAGTAATTTTAATAATTTATTCTCCACCCTACTTGAATAAAAAAGTTTAAAATTAATTATATCAATTACAGTTTGTCTGCCATTATAGTAAAAAATTTTATTTAATTTTTTTTCTGTAAAATTTTTAATATTCACCTTCTCTTTGAAAAAATAATGAATTAATTTAAGCCTCTTTTGATCTTTTTTTGAGATTTTAAATTTGTAAATAAAATAATCAGTATTGTCTGTTTCATCAATAATCAGTAATGCAATTACAAAAATAAAGTCAAATTTGCTAATAACTTTTGAACTGAATGAGTTTAGCTTCTTAAAATGATTAATATTTTTAAATTGTGGAAATACTATTTCTAATATTTCTAAACTTTTTTGATCTTTAAATAACTTGAGAAAATTTTTCGATTTAATAGTCTTTTTAAATTCATCTAATAATCTTTCAGAAGATAAGTTCGAAATACCTTTGATATTTTTTTTAAAAATTTTAATTATTTCTGTTTTATGATTTTCATTTGAGTAATTAATATGAAAGCGAAAGTATCTTAATATTCTTAAATAATCCTCTTGAATTCTTTTTTCAGGATCTCCAATAAATTTTAAAACACCTTTCTCTAAATCTAGCTTACCATTTTGTGGATCAAATAAATTTCCAAAAATATCAGAGTAAATAGCATTAATAGTAAAATCTCTTCTTTTTGAATCTTCTTTCCAATCTGATGTAAATTCAACTTTTGCATGTCTTCCATCTGTCGCAACGTCTTTTCTAAGTGAAGTAATTTCGTAATTTTGTTCATTTATTACTGCAGTTATCGTGCCGTGTTCTTTACCTGACTCAAAAAATTTAATTTGATGTTTATTTAATGCCTGACAAACTTCATCTGGCGTAATGTTAGTTGCTAAATCAATGTCATCTACCTCTTCTCGATTTATAATTTTCCTAATACATCCACCAACAAATCTTAATTCACTATTTTCAGAATAATTGTTGATTGCATCAAAAATTTTTTTTGCAGGAGTGTTCTCGGATATGTTTTTTATATTTTCGCTTATATAATTAAGATTTTTGGATCTAAAAAAAATTTTATCTAAAAATTTATCCATATTTATGGCTGGGGCGCTAGGATTCGAACCTAGGATGCAGGTACCAAAAACCCGTGCCTTACCGCTTGGCTACGCCCCAATATTATAGTTCCTATAACACAAAAAAAATAAATTTATATAGTTTTTGATACATTCAACCAACAATTTTTAAATTTCCTCTTAAATTCAACTTTTGCTAAATTACAGTCTTTGACTAATCGATAGAATGCAATAACTGTAGATCCAGACCCAGTCATTCTTACAAACTCAGGATTATTAGTCTTTTCTAAAAATAACTTAATCTTTTTCAGTTGTGGGTATTTTGAAATAGCAATATCTTCTAAAGCATTACTTTGATTTTTTAAAAATTTATAACTAAACATATTCTTTTTTGGGTTATTAAATTTTGGTTTTGTAAAATTTCTAACGTTAGAATAAATTTTTTTTGTCGCACAACCAAAATTGGGCTTTACTAAAAGCATATTTAGAATCGGACAATTTAAAAATTTTTTAATTTTATTATTTGAAAGTAAAACTGAGCTAGATGGTTCTATACCTAAAATAACATCAGACCCTATTTCAGAGCAAACTTTCAAAATTTTTTTTTTACTAATTTTAATTACCTTTTTTTTATTTAAAAAATTTAAGATACTCGCTGCATTTATTGAACCACCACCAAGTCCAGCTTTTTGGGGAATATTCTTCGTTATAGAAACTCTTAATTTTTGATTTTTTAACAACCTTTCTCGATCTAGAATTTGAAAGAGTTTTTGAACCGTATTTTTTTTTCCAATACCTTTTGCAAATTTCCCTTGAAAAAAAATACTATGTTTTTCACCTCTTATTTTTTTAATTGAAATAACATCATACAAATCGATAAAACTAATGATACTTTCTATTTTATGTAATGATTTATTTTTTCCTGTAACATTAAGAGCTAAATTGATTTTAGCATGAGACTTTAAATTTAATTTCATTGAATAGATTTTAAGCCAGTAATCAATTTTTTGTTTATATTTTCTCTCATATCATCTTCAGTATCATCAAAGCTCAACACACTATTCCAAAAATATCTTGCCTGAATTTTTTGATCTAGCTTCCACAATATATCTCCGTAATGATCATTTACTATTGGATCATCTGGCATTAATTCAACAGCTCTTTTTAAATATTTTTCAGCCTCTTTATACTCATCAATCAGAAAAAATGCCCAACCAATTGAGTCAATAATATAGGGATCGTTACTTTTTAAATTATAAGCGATTTTTAGCATTTCCATTGCTTCATCTATTTTGTAATCACGTTCTAACCAAGAATAAGCTAGATAATTTAGTACGTATGCATCATCAGGTCTTATACGTAACGCATGAAGTAAATCTTCATCTGACTTCTCATAATTACCTAATCTTTCGTAACTCCCACCTCTTCGATATAAAATATCTGATTTAATCACAGAGGTATCCTCTAGTGATGAGATTAATCTTGAGTAATAATCAATTGCAAGTTCATAATTTTTAGAGTTTTTGTAAAAATTTGCTAAATCAAAAATTATCTTTGGATTAGGTTTTTTAATATTTTTAAACTTAGACTCAATATAGCTTGTGCCTTTTTCATAATTTTGTTCTTTCACTATTATTTGTGCTTCTTTTTTAACTCTAAACCAATAATAAAATTCATCAGTCTCGTTAAATTTTCTTACTATTTTTTTTACCTTGTTGTATTCACCATCAGCAAAGAAATTTTCTGCAACAAGTGATAAATTAAATTCAAATTTAGAATTTAAATATATTGATAAATTTAAATAAAAATTTGATTTTTCAAAATTATCTTGTGATGAATAAAGATTTGATATCAAAAATAAAAACTCACTTATTATATCATTGTGGTTTTTACATGAGAAAATTTTTTCAAAACTTTTAAACTTATTATTATCTATCCAGCTTTTGGTTTGAGTTAATAAAAGTGTTGAGCCAATATAATCAATTTGATCAATTACTGACTTTGCCTGATCAAACTCATTATTCTGAATAAGATAATTTATATAAAAAAATATATATCTTGAATAATCACCTTGTTGACTATTAATTAAATTTAAAAAGAAGGAATTGGTTCTTTGATCGTTATAATAACATCTTTGAAATGCCTCAGCTATTAATGATAAGTTTCCAAAATTTTTCTTATTAGGTAAAAGTTTTTTATTTTTAAAAGTATAAATATACTGCTTTAAAGTCTCAAAAATTACTAAATTAATTCTATTTTCTTCCTGAAATTTTAAACTTTGATCTAAGTAAATATCGGCTTTATCAAAATCATTTTTTTTCAAACTATCAATTATTAACAAAACATATGCATCAAAAAAATCTGAGTTACTTTTTTTTGAGTTATTTTTTACAACGTTAATTGCTTGCGCGACTTTGTTTTCCAACACAAGCGAGTTAACATATCTTTTTAAATAATTATCATGGCTGTTTAGTAAAACTTTACTTAGATTGAAATATTTTAAAGCTTCTGAATTATCTCTATTTTCATAAGCTATAATACCTGAAAAATAATTAGATAAATCTCTTGAGTTGAAATCATTAAAACTTGTACTTTTAGAATAAACGGGTGTCTGATAGGATAACACTAAAAATAATATGATTTTAAATATTTTAGATATCATTTAATCCTTGTAAGGTGAAAAAATTGATTAATCAAAACGACAAATTAAACGAAGAATTAATAAATACAATAGAAGCCGATTTTGTATTTAATAAAAAACCTATTAATAGGTTTTCTGCGATCAAAAAAGAAAGTGATATCAGTCAAAGAAATAAACAAGATTTATTAGAAAATCTGAAGAAACAATTAAATTCAATTGATAATTGTAAATTAAAAAGTAACTCCAAAAATATTGTTCTTGGAGAAGGAAATATTGATAGTCCTATAATGTTAATCGGAGAAGCTCCAGGTGAAATAGAAGACAAAGTTGGGAACCCCTTTAAAGGAGAAAGTGGAGAGCTTTTAGACAAAATGTTAGTAGCAATAAATATTAAAAGACAAAATATTTATACAAGTTATGCAATAAATTTTAGACCACCAGAAGATAGAAAACCAACTTCGCCTGAAATTAAACGTTACTCAAACTTTTTAAAAGAACATATATCTATTATTGATCCCAAAATTATAATTTTAATGGGTAGCACAGCTATGGAAGCTGTTACTGGGATTAATGAAAAAATATCCTCAGAAAGAGGTAAATGGAAGGAAATAATTTTAAATAATAATACTTATCCTTTAATGATAACTTTTAACCCTTCTTATTTAATTAGATATCCAGATAATAAAAAATATTCATGGGAAGATTTAAAAAAAATAAGAGAAAAAGTTAAAGAGTTAAAATTAATAATTTAATGAAAGTAATAGCTGGTGTTGATGAGGTCGGCAGAGGTAGTTTAATAGGTCCTGTTTATGCTGCTGCTGTCATTCTAAAGAAATCTGCAGATCTAGAAATTTTAAAAGATTCCAAACTGTTGAGTAAAAAAAAGAGAGAATACCTTTTTAATTATATTAAAAAAAATTCAATTTGGTCATTAGGCAAAGCTTCTGTTAGTGAGATTGAAAAACTCAATATACTAAATGCAAGTTTACTGGCAATGAAAAGAGCTATATTAAAATTAACAAAAAAACCAAGTCTTGTATTGATAGATGGAAACAAAATTCCACATTTAAAAAATTATAAATTAAAATCGATCATAAAGGGTGATAGAAAAATTCCATCAATTTCAGCAGCCTCTATAATGGCAAAGGTATCAAGAGATAGATTTGTTACTACTCTATCAAAAAAAAACAAAGGTTATCATTGGGATAAAAATTTTGGTTATGGTACCAAGCAACATTTACAAGCTTTAAAAAAACTAGGCATAACCAAGCATCATAGAAAAACTTTCTCTCCCATATCTAGATTAACTTAATACTACATCTAGTTATCATTAAAAATCGATACACAAATCGATTCCAATTTTTTCAATCACAGGTTGACCGCAGAATCCATTTGGAGTCTAATTAATTTTTACAAATGATTTCTAATTTTAAAAATAAAATTATTAACGGAGACAGTCTCGAAGAATTAAAAAAAATTCCACATGAATCTTTTGATTTAATTTTCGCTGACCCTCCATACAATTTGCAATTAAAAAGTGAATTGACTAGACCAGACAGATCAAAAGTCAGTGCTGTAAACGATAAGTGGGATCAATTTGAGAATTTTAGAAAATATGATGAGTTCACATATGAATGGCTTAATGAATGCAAAAGGATTTTAAAAAAAGATGGCGCTATTTGGGTAATAGGTAGTTATCATAATATTTTTAGAGTAGGAACTGCAATACAAAATTTAGGTTTCTGGATACTTAATGATGTCATCTGGAATAAAAATAATCCAATGCCTAACTTTAGGGGTACAAGATTTACAAATGCTCATGAGACTTTAATTTGGGCGTCGAAGAGCGAAAAATCAAAATACACATTTAATTATCAGTCTTTAAAATGTTTAAATGATGATCTTCAGATGAGATCTAATTGGAATCTTCCTATTTGTAGTGGTTCTGAAAGGCTTAAAAAAAATGGAAAAAAAATTCACTCTACTCAAAAACCAGAATCACTTTTACATAGAATTTTACTAGCTACATCAAACAAAAATGATCTAATTCTTGATCCTTTTTTAGGTTCTGGAACTTCTGCAGCAGTTGCCAAAAAACTAGGGAGAAATTATTTTGGTATAGAAAAAGAAAAAAATTATTTTAAAGCCGCTGAGCAACGTATAAATGCTACCAAACCAATTGAAGATGATTTGTTAGACACACTTAAAAACAATAGATCAAAACCAAGAATTCCTTTTGGATCACTGGTAGAGCTTGGAATAATTAAGCCTGGAACAAATATTTTTGATAATAAAAAAAAAATAACAGCAAAAATTATGGCTGATGGTAGTATCAAGCATAATCAAGCAGAAGGTTCAATTCATAAAGTTGCAGCTACAATTTTAGGAGCTGAAAGTTGTAATGGTTGGACATTTTGGCATTGTGATATAAATGGACGTACCTATCCAATTGATTACTTGAGACAAAGATTAATTTCTAAAAATTAACTTTTATAAATTTTACCTAAATAACTTTGTAGAAATTTTTTATTTTTCGTCAAAACCTTTAAAAAAATATTTCTAAAAAAGATCATAATCGGATTTGATAAATGGAAAGCAAATTGATTAAAATCAGATCTTCTATTAATCATTTTTACTCTCTCTAATCTTGAATCGTAAAAATCGTTTTTTTGGTTAATTATAACTTCATGCAATTGATTGGCTCCTTCTATTGATTGTGAGGCTCCCTGAGCGAAAGATGGAGAGAATGCAAAAAAAGCATCACCAACTAAAAAAATATTTTTGGGAGGAATAAATGGATTTTTACTTACAAATACCGGAAATAATTTAATATCCTCAAGACTCTGAAATATTTTTAATGAAATTTTTTCAGATAATTTTTGTTTAATGCTCTCAATAAATGTGCTTTCATTACAAAGATTGTGGTTTTTTTGCTGATCAGAATTTAACTTATTCTTCAATATGCCAATAAAATTAAAATTTTTATCATTATTAAGTGGATATAATACATAATGAAAATCTGATCCTAAAAATAAAGAAATATTCTCCTCATTTATATTATCAAGACTTTCTTTGGATACACTGGCTCTAACAGCGATAGTGTTATTATAAATTGGTTCTGAATTATTATTTGAAATTAATGACTTTCCTTTTGAAAATACACCGTCTGAAATAATTAAATGATCACACGTTATTTTTTCCTTATCAAAAGTTAAATTTATTGAATCATTACTGTATTCTATCTTGTCTAAACTGCAGTTAAACTGGATTGAATTTTTATCTAGTCCATTGATTAAAAAGTGAAGTAATTTTGATCTTTTCAACGTTGTGTAATTACAATCATCAGAATTAAATTCTGAAATATCTAAATCACAAATTTTCTTTGAATTTTTAATTTCATAAAAATCAATTTTTTTTGGATTAAATTTCTCTTTGTTTGACAAGGAAGAGAAACCTAATTTGTTTAGTAGCTTTACGCTATTAACAGATAATTGAATACCATAACCTTCCTCTGTTTCTAATGAAGTTTTTTTTTCATAAATTGTGACCTGGTAATCTTTATTTCCTTTAAATAAATTGGCTATAAACAAACCCGAAATACCTGCACCAATAATTGCTATTTTTTTCATTTTTGACTTTCTAAAAATTTTATTATCTTTTTGGTAAA
>CACBDD010000009.1 GCA_902537905.1 uncultured Pelagibacteraceae bacterium
TAATTAAAATTACAGTTGGAATTTCATTAATAATTCTAAAGAATTTAGCAGATCTTGTGTTTGTAGAATTTTTTATGCTAACAAGACATTTGCCTAAAAAGTCATTATAGGCTGATAGTAAAACTATCAAAACGATCTTTATTTGAAACCACAGCTGTAAAAAAATTTCTATTCCATTTAAATAAATCAAAACCAATCCAAACACCCAAGTAAATATCATTGCGGGACGCATAATATAAAAGAATAATTTTCTCTCCATTACTTCAAATATATCAGTGGCTTCTTTTTTTTCTTTATTCTCAACATGATAAACAAAAATTCTTGGTAAATATAAGAGACCAGCCATCCAGGAAACGACTGCTATTAAATGTAGAGATTTAAATAGTAAATATGTATTCATTGATCAAAGATTGTTTTCAATTAAAGACTTTATCAAAAATATATGATCGTCATTGTCATTTAAGCATGGAACCATATCAAAATTTGATCCTCCAGCATTTATAAAACTTTCTTTTCCTTGAATTAATATTTCTTCTAATGTTTCTACACAGTCAGATGAAAAACCTGGACAAATTGTTAGAACATTCTTAATTCCCTCTCTGGGTAAATTTTCTAGAGTTTTGTCAGTATATGGTTGCAACCATTCTTGTGGACCAAATCTTGACTGAAAAGTAGTCTTAATTTTTATAGAATTAAACTTTTCTGAAATAAGTCTCGTTGTTTTATGACAATAGCAATGATAAGGGTCTCCTTTATCAAAATATTTTTTTGGTATCCCGTGGTATGAGGCTATGATTAGATCTGGCTTCCAATTAATTTCATTAATTTTTTTATTAATCGAATTAACTAGTGCATCGATGTATAGTGGATTAGATTCATAATGTGGTATTATTTTTAAGGAAGGTTGCCATCTCATTTTCATGAGTGTTCTATAAACTTCATCACAAACTGTTGCCGTTGTTGCTGCTGCATATTGAGGATAAAGAGGCAAAATTACTAAATTTTCACATCCCATCTCATGTAATTTATGTATCTTCTTTTTAATACTTGGATTTCCATACCTCATCGCAAAATCTAAAATGATATTTTCTTTTTGTAATGACTGAGAGGTTTTTTCACTTTGTTTTTTTGTATAATAAAGAAGTGGAGATATATTTTCATTTTTCATCCAAATTTCTTTATAAGCCTTAGCGGTTTTTGAAGGTCTAAAAGTTAAAATAAATAAATTTAAAATTATTTGCCAAATTATAGGATTTACTTCGATCACTCTTTTATCTGACAAAAATTCTTTTAAATATTTCCTAATATCAAACCAGTTTGTTGAATCTGGTGTGCCCAAATTAATTATGAGCACGCCTGTTTTTCCATAATTTACTGGTGGATGATTTTTATCCATAGTTTAATTATTTTTTACTATTTTAATTAAATTTTCGACCATTTCTGGTTTAGTTTCAGGAAGAATACCATGCCCCAAATTAAATATATATGGGTGATCTTTAAAAATTTCTAAATACTTACTTGTTTCTTTTTTCAAATTTTCATAATCAGATAATAAAACCTTAGGATCTAGACCACCTTGTATGGGGATTTTAATATCTTTTAGTATTTTCTTTGGATCAACATTATAATCAATACTTATCGCGTCAGGTTTAACAATTTCACAAAATTCTTTATAGTTTTTAATTTCTCTTGGAAAACATATTACTGGTACATTTAAAGATTTAACATAATCCACTAAATTCAAAGTAGGAGTATAAATATAATTTGGAAGATCTTTTTCTTCTAATAAACCAGCCCAGCTATCAAAGATTTGAATAACGTTTGCTCCATTATCTATTTGATTTTTAATATGAACTTTTAAAAATTTTTCTATAAGTAATAAAATTCTATTTATTAAAAATTCGTCTTTAAAAAAATTTTTATTCAAATCTTTTTTTGGAGATTTTAAATTAATCATATAGACTAGAAGAGTCCACGGCGCTCCAACAAATCCTATAGTATTTTTATCTTTTACAATTGGATCAGAGCTTACTTTTTTAATTGCTTTATAAACAGGATATATTTTTTCAACAAAATCTATCTCATCCAATTTTGCTATCTTTTTTACATCTAGATTTTCTAATATAGGACCAAAATTTTTCTCAAATTTTACTTTTTGTCCTAGACCATAAGGTAACATTAAAATATCAGAAAAGATTATTGCAGCGTCAATATCAAATCTTTTTAACGGTTGTAATGTTATTTCAGCTGATAAGTTATCATTTAAACATAAATTAATAAAATCAGGATTTTTTTTCCTTATTTCTCTAAACTCAGGTAAATATCTACCTGCCTGTCTCATTATCCATAACGGATTAAATGAGGTCTCTTTGTTAATAATTACTTTGTTTAAAGGTTTCATATAAAAGTCTTATAATTATTGTAGTATTATTATATCTTGTGAATAAAGAAGATTATTTTTTATAAACATTATACTCACAATTTACTAACAAGTTTGATGATTAAAATTGTTTAAAATGAAGCTTTTTTGATTATTTCAATTTTTGTGGATTGTTTTAGCTTATTTATTATTATTGTTAATAAAAGTCAGGTTTTACAGATGTTATTGGAGAAATTTAAAATTGTATAATTTAATCAAAATAATACACGTTTATTAACAATTTATTTATGAGCAATACATATCAAATTTATTTAATTTCCGACTCAACAGGAGAAACTTTAGATAGAATATTTTTGGCTCTTAAAGCACAATTCTTAAATATAAATTATAAGGTTCATTCTTACTCTTTTACAAGGACAGAAAATCAAATTTTAAAAATTTTAGAAGATGCAAAAAAAAGTGAAAATTCAATAATTTTATACACTATTGTAGAAAACAACCTTGCCAAATATTTAGCGAACGAAAGTGAAAAAAAAAAGATACCTTGTTTTGGAGTGTTAGGTAATTTAATTTTAAATTTTTCTAAAATTTTAAATCAAAAAGCCTCACATGAACCAAGTGGACAACATGTTTTGAATGATGAGTATTATGACAGAATTGAAGCAATTCAGTTTACCATGAACCATGATGATGGAAATTTACTTAGTGAAGTTGAGAAATCTGACATCATTCTTGTTGGTGTTAGTAGAACTAGCAAAACGCCAACTTCTATATATCTAGCTAATAAAGGATTTAAAACTTCGAACATTCCTTTGGTAAATGAGAATTCTTTACCAGAAAACCTTAAAAAAAATCCTCATATGACTTGTGTCGTTGGATTAAGCACAGAGCCCGAAAGATTGGCTGATCTAAGAAAAAATAGAATGAATTCATTAAAAGAAAATGAAAGTATAAATTATACCAATTTAGATAGTATTAAAAAAGAAGTTCTTGAAGCTAAAAAAACATTTCAAAAATATAAATGGCCTTTAATTGATGTAACAAGAAAATCTGTTGAAGAAACCGCTGCTTCTATTATTAAAATACACGAAATATACTTAAATAATGCTAAATAAAATTATCCTAGCATCTAAAAGTAAAGTTAGAAAAGATATTTTAGATAAAAATGATATTGAAAGCATTGTAGAACCTTCAAACGTTGATGAAGATATTGTAAAATTAGCTTTGATTAAAGAAAATGCTACTCCAGAAATTATTTCTAAAAATTTGGCAGAATTAAAAGCAAATAAGGTAAGTGTTAAAAAATATGATGAAATAGTGCTTGGTGCAGACAGCGTTATTGATTTAGATGGAGAATTAATATCAAAACCGGAGAGCAGAAAAGAAGCAATGACAATATTAAAAAAACTTAATGGCAAATTACACTTTTTAATAAGCTCTGTTTGTATTTCAAAAAACGGTTCGATGATTTGGAATTACACTGATAAGGCTACTTTAAAAATGAAAAATTTATCAGATTCTGAATTAGAAGAATATTTATCTAAAATAACAGATGAAAATCTTTATGCTTATAATGTTTATCAAATTGAGGGAGAAGGTAGAAATCTCTTCAGCAGCATAGAAGGAGATGAAGATACAATAATGGGCTTACCGATAAAAAAAATTAAAGAATATTTAAATTTACAAAAATGACAAAATATTTTGTAATTGGAAACCCAATTAAACACTCTTTGTCACCAAGACTCCATAATTATTGGTTAAAGCAAAATAATATCAATGCAGTTTATCAAAAAATTAAACTTGAAGAAAATGAAATTGAAAATTTTATTTCTAAAATTAAGAATCAAGAAATAAATGGCTGTAATGTTACTGTTCCATTTAAAAAAACTGTAATTCCTTTTTTAGATAAATTAAGTTTAGAAGCAGAACAAACACAATCGGTGAATACAATTAGTTTTCATAATGGCAATTTGGTTGGTCACAATACAGATATTGGTGGTTTTCAAAAAGCAATAAATAATTTGAATTATAATATTAAAGATAAAAAAATTTTAATTTTGGGTGCAGGTGGAGTAGTTCCATCAATAATTTTTGCTTTAAACAAAATGGAAGTATCCAAAATAATTGTAACTAATAGAACTTATAAGAAAGCTGAAAATTTAAAATCCCAATTTAACAAAATTAACATTGTAAATTGGGGTGAGGTACCTGACTTTGATATGATTATAAATGCAACTAGTTTGGGTTTAAATAATGAGACTATTAATTTAAATACTTCTGATATTGGTGACGGCAAGTTGTTTTATGATGTGATTTATAATCCCAGTGAAACCAATTTTTTAAAAGAGGGAAAAAAATTGGGAAACCAAACAGAAAATGGTAAATTCATGTTTATTTATCAGGCTTTCGAAGCATTTAAATTGTGGCATGACATTGAGCCAAGTGTAAATAATGAGGTTCTTAATTTATTAGACAATGATTAGAATAGGCATAGTTGGAGATATTGGATCTGGAAAAACATTTGTGGCAAATAATTTTGGATATCCAGTTTTTAACGCCGATAACGAGGTATCAAAACTTTATAAAAAAGACAGAAAAATTTACTTAAAACTAAAAAAAAGATTACCTAAATATATTTTTACCTTTCCAATAGATAAGAACGAAATTACAAAAGCAATATTAACAAACAAAAACAATCTTAAAAAAATAATTAATATCGTACATAAAGAAATTAGAGAAAAATTAAAAATATTTTTAGAAAAAAATAAAAATAAAAAATTTGTTATTTTGGATATTCCTTTACTAATTGAAAATAAAATTTTTAATAGGAATGATGTATTAGTTTTTGTTGACTCTAAAAAGAAAGATATTGACAAAAAAATTAAAAAAAGGCCAAATTCTAATATTAAAATAATAAATATGTTTAGAAAAATACAATTTAATCCAAATTATAAAAAGAAAAAATCACACTTCATAATTAAAAATACTTTTACAGAAAAGCCTGTTAAAAAAAAGATAGAAAAAATTTTAAAAGAAATTTCTTGAATGAAGGAAATAGTTTTAGATACAGAAACAACAGGAATATCCGTAAAAGATGGCCATAGAATTGTAGAAATTGGTTGTGTAGAACTAGATAATTTAATCCCCACTAAAAATAAATTTCATTGTTATCTCAATCCCGAAAGGAAAGTTTCTGAAAAAGCATTTGAAGTACATGGTTATTCCGATGAATTTTTATCAAAGCAAAAAAAATTTAGTGAAGTGGTGAATGATTTTTTAGAATTTATTAAAGATAAAAGACTAGTTATACACAATGCAGAGTTTGATCTTGCTCATTTAAATAATGAACTAAATTTGTTCGGAAAAAATAATATACAAAATGAAATTGTGGATACATTAACGTTAGCAAGAGATAAATATCCAGGATCACAAGTTAGCTTAGATGCTTTGTGTAAAAGATTTAGAATTGACAATTCAAGAAGAACACACCATACAGCTTTGATAGACTGTGATTTATTAGCAAAAGTATATATTAATCTACTTGATCAAAAAGAACCGACATTAGATTTGAAACAAAATCTAGAATTTGTGGAAAATCAAAGTTCAAAAATTGAATATTATAAAAAGGTAATTTTACCTTCAAATGAAGAATTAGAAAAACACAAAGAGTATTTAAAAAATAGCTTAAAAAAGAACTATTTTAATTAAATTTTTGTTTATATAAATTTTCAAAATCAACTTTTTTTTCAAATTTTATATTAGGGTAACCTGAATTATGCAGTAAATTTAAAAGAGCTTTTTCTAAATATGGATAAATTTTTGTTTGAACATCACACAGTATAATTTGTTCTAATTCTTTTTTATCTTCAATTTCAGCATTGAGTTTTATTATTGTTGAATAAACAATTTCAAAATATGATTTTTTTTTGGTTTCCTCTTTGTCTTCAAATTTAAAAGTTGTGTTAATTTCAATCATTTTATTTTTCAAAGCCTTAGAATTTATATCAATGCCTAATTGATATTTATTAATTCTATCTCTAACAAATAAATAAGTTTCTACATCTGGTGTTTCGGAAGAAAGATCTTTTATATACTTTCCTAATATTTCGTACTTATTTGACATCGTGTTCATCTATATCTTCAAATTCTCCATCTATAAAATTATTTTTTGTATTTTTTTTTGGAGAAAATTTTTTGGAAAATTTATTTAAAATAATTTTCCTGGTAAATGGAAATATTAAAAAAAAACCCAACACATCTGTTGCAAACCCTGGAATAATTAAAAGTAAAGCAGCAAAAGCAATGGTAGCTCCTGAAATTACTTCATAGGCTGGGGTTTCTTGTTTACTTAATTGAGCGAAACCAGCTTTCAAAGTGTTTAACCCTTCATATCTTGCATAATAAACACCTAAAACAGCGGTAATAAATATTAACAAAATGGTGGTTAATGCTCCAATTTGAGCTCCTATTTTAATAAAAAGGTAAATCTCAATTACAGGTATTAAAATGATTAAAAATAATATTGAGTTCATTTGTCCTTAATCTAAATTGCTGGTTGAAATTAATCAATAGAGTAATTACTATCTAACTATGAATTACAGTTTTGAGTATATCGATATTATTTTGCTTGCGATGATCGCAGGGTTTATTTTTTTAAGATTGAGGGGAATTCTTGGCAAAAGAACTGGATATGAGGGAAAATCTCCAGCACAATTTCGAGAGGTTTTAAAAAATATTAAGGTTGATCAACATAAAAAACCCAGTGATAAATTTGATGATGAGGCTAAAAAAGAATTTATTAAAGGTGCTAAAATTGCTTATGAAACAATTATTACTGATTTTAGTGATAACGATAACAAAATCACAAATGCGAAACCTTTATTGAATAAAGATATTTTTAATCAATTTGATGATGCATTAAAAGAAAGAGCAAAAAGAGGTCATGTTGCTGAAATAACTTTTATTGGAGTAAATAAAGCTGAAATAAAAGAACATAAAAAAATTGGAAATATTCTAAATGTAACAGTTGATTTTATAGCTGAGGTAATCACTTGTATAAGAGACAAAGAAAAAAAAATTGTATCCGGAGATCCTGAAAAAATTAAAAAGATTTATGATACATGGGTTTTCTCTAGAGATACTACTTCGGCCAATCCTAATTGGCAGCTAGTAAATATTTTAACTTAATTGAACGACAATATTTCAGATAAAGATAAAAAAGATTGGAAAACTTTTATTTCAAGTAAAGAAAAAATTTTTGATAAAGATTTTAAACCTCAAATAAAAAATCATTTAAAAGTCAGATCTATTGATCTTCATGGATATACACTTGAACAAGCAAATGATGCTATAGAACAATTTATATTAAAAGCATTTGAAGAAGGAGTAAGTAAATTAATTGTTGTTACTGGAAAGGGTATTCATTCAGATGTTGAAAAAGATCCTTACGTTTCTAAAGATCTTAGTATTCTAAAATATTCTGTACCTGAATTTATTAATCATAATCAAAATTTAATGAGAGTTATAAACGACATACAAGATGCTACAATCGAAGATGGTGGTAGTGGTGCTTTTTACGTTCTTTTAAAAAAGAAAAGACCTACAAAATAAACTTAGAAAGATCAGTATCTTTTATTAAATTATCAAGATTTTTATTAATATATTCTTTATTTATTATAATTTTTTCTCCAGATCTGTCTGTTGCTGTAAAACTAATATCATCCAATATTTTTTCAATAATTGTATGCAATCTCCTTGCTCCAATATTCTCAACTGTTGCATTTACTTCTGATGCAATATTTGCAATTGTATCAATACCATCATCAGAAAATTCAAGCTCTACATTTTCAGTTTTTAAAAGAGCTACATATTGTTTGATTAAACTGTAGTCTGGTTCTTTCAAAATTCTTTTAAAATCTTCGCTAGTTAAAGCTTCTAACTCAACTCTTATAGGCAATCTTCCTTGTAACTCTGGTAGCAGATCAGATGGTTTTGCAAGTTGGAAAGCACCTGATGCAATAAATAAAATATGGTCGGTTTTAATTGGGCCATGTTTAGTATTGACTGTTGTTCCCTCGATAAGAGGCAACAAATCTCTTTGCACACCTTCTCTGGACACATCACCACCAACCCGATCAGTTCTCGCGGAAATTTTGTCAATTTCGTCTAAAAATACTATACCATTATTTTCTGTTGATAGTTTCGCAGCTTTAACAATTTTATCTTGTTCGATTAGTTTGTCTGATTCATCATTAATTAAAATTTCATGCGATTCCTTAACCGACATTTTTTTCTTTTTTTCTTTGTTTCCCATAGATTTGCCGATCATTTCTCCAATGTTTATCATACCAACATTAGCGCCTGGCATTCCTGGGATTTCAAAAGATGCACCGTTAGAACCTGTATCGCTTACAGCTATCTCTATTTCATTGTTATCTAAGTCACCATTTCTTAATCTTTTTCTAAAACTTTCTCTTGTTGCAAGGCTTGCCTTTTTCCCCACTAAAGCATCTAGTACTTTTTCCTCAGCTGCCTTTTGTGCTTGCGCATAAACTTCTTTTCTTTTTTTTACTTTTTCCATTGCAATTGCAATTTCAATTAAGTCTCTAACAATCTGTTCTACATCTCTTCCAACATATCCAACTTCTGTAAATCTAGTTGCCTCAACTTTAACAAAAGGAGCTTCAGCTAGTTTTGAAAGTCTTCTAGAAATTTCTGTTTTCCCAACTCCTGTTGGCCCAATCATTAAAATATTTTTTGGCAGAACTTCATTTTTCATTTCGCCTTTTAAAGCTTGTCTTCTCCATCTATTTCTTAATGCAACAGCGACAGCTTTTTTTGCTTTATTTTGTCCAACCACAAAACGATCTAATTCTGAAACTATTTCTCTTGGTGAAAGAGCGCTTACTAAAGAAGCTTCTTCTTTTTGAGTTTTTTCTTTAGGGTGTAAAGGTGTTACGTTTGAATTATCCATTAAATTTTTTCTATTTTAACATTTTCATTTGTAAAAACACATATATCAGCTGCAACTTTAATTGCTTTTTTTGCAACTTCTTCTGCAGATAAATCACCTTCCATTAAAACTTTTCCTGCAGCTAAGGCATAATTTCCACCAGAACCAATTCCAATTACATCACCTTCAGGTTCTAAAACATCTCCAGTTCCAGAGATTATATAACTATTATTTTTGTCACCAACAGCCATTAATGCTTCTAATCTTCTTAAGTATTTATCGGTTCGCCAATCTTTTGCTAATTCAACAGCAGCTCTAGATAAATTACCAGCATGTTTTTCTAATTTTCCTTCTAATCTCTCAAACAAAGTTAGTGCATCAGCAGTTGATCCTGCAAATCCTGCAACCACATCTCTTTTTTCAATTTTTCTAACTTTAGATGCTGTGCTTTTGACAACTGTATTTCCCATACTAACTTGTCCGTCACCAGCAACTACAACTTCATTATTTTTTCTAACCAGTACAATTGTTGTCATATCTAATAAATGGTAACTATTTTTGATACTTCAAGACTTTACACTAATATTGATATAGTTGGATTAAGTATGTATACCATTTAAAATATATGGCTAGAAAAGGAAAAGTATCTCGAAAAACAAAAGAAACCAGTATCAATGTTGAATTAAACATTGACGGCAAAGGTAAATACCAGATTGATACTGGAATAGGTTTTTTAGATCATATGCTTGAACAATTATCAAAGCATTCATTAATAGATTTAAAAGTTAAAGCAAAAGGTGATACTCATATTGATCTTCACCACACGACAGAAGATACAGGAATTGCAATTGGCGAAGCTTTAAAAAAAGCTGCAAAAAAATTTGTAGGCATCAAAAGATATGCACACAGAGTTATTCCAATGGATGAAACGTTAACTAGAGTTGCAATAGATGTTTCAAACAGGCCATATTTAATTTGGAAAGTAAAATTAAAGGTTGAGAAACTTGGTGAGATGGATACAGAACTGTTTAAAGAATGGTTCCAGGCATTTTCACAAGCCGCAGGTATTACAATGCATGTCGAAAATATTTATGGTGATAACAGTCACCACATCATTGAATCTTGCTATAAAGCATTAGCAAGATCATTAAGAGAGGCACTAGAGATGGACCCTAGAAGCAAAAAAAGTATTCCATCCACTAAAGGCTCATTATAAGTTTAATGAACGTCACAATTGTTGATTATAATTCGGGTAATATAAGCTCGGTAATAAACTCTTTTAAGGAGGTTGCGAGAGATAAAGTAAATATCGAAGTAACTTCAGATTTAAACAAGATTAAATCTTCAGATAAAGTTGTTTTACCAGGGCAGGGTTCGTTTAAAAGTTGTGTTGATGCACTTAATAATATTAGTGGTTTAGTAGATACATTAAACGAATTTGCAATAAGTAATAAAAAACCACTTCTTGGAATTTGTGTTGGTTTACAAATGTTTGCAGACATTGGTTATGAAGAAACTGAAACTAAAGGCCTTGGGTGGATATCTGGCAAGGTATCAAAGATAGATAATCAAAATGGAAATTATAAACTTCCTCACATTGGCTGGAACGAAATTAACATTGTTAAAGACAGTAAAATTTTTAAAGATATAGAAAATAATTCTCACATGTATTTTGTTCACAGTTATGAATTTGTTCCAAAAGATAAAAACGTAATTTCAGCAACAACAGATTATTCATCAAATATTGTTTGCTCTGTTGAAAAAGAAAATATCTTTGGAACGCAATTTCACCCTGAGAAAAGTGATAAAACTGGACTTAAAATAATTGATAATTTTATAAATTTGTAAATATGAAAATATTTCCAGCCATAGATATTAAAGATAAAAAGTGTGTGAGATTAATCAAAGGCGATTTTGATAACAAAACTGAATATGAGATGTCTCCTATTGAACAAGCAGGTAGATATAAAGATTATGGCTTTAAAAACTTACACATAGTTGATTTAGACGGGGCTTTAACTGGAGAAACAGTTAATTTGGATATTATTCAAGAAATAGTAAAAAAATTTGATCTTAAAATCGAAATTGGTGGAGGCATCAGAAACTTTGAGAGTGTTCAAAAATATACTGATGCTGGTGTAGAAAAAGTTATTTTAGGAAGTGCAGCTATAAAAGATAAAAATTTTTTAAAGGAGTCTTGTGAAAAATTTCCAAATAAAATTGCTTTAGGTTTAGATGCAAAAGATGGATATCTGTCGGTATCAGGTTGGAAAGAAAATTCTAATCAACTAACTTTAGATTATTTAAAAGAAGTGAATGATTATGGTGCAAGTAGGTTGATTTATACTGATATCAATAGAGATGGTATGAAACAAAGTCCCAATTTTGAGGAGACTGCAAAGGTTGCAGATACTTCTAATTGTCCAGTAATTATATCTGGTGGAGTTTCTTCAATAGATGATATTAAAAAAGCCAAGGAATTAAACAATAATAATATTGAAGGCATTATAGTTGGAAAAGCTATCTATGATGGTGATATTAAATTAGAAGAATTAGTGAAAGAATTAGATGCTTAAAAATAGAATTATACCTTGTTTAGATGTTAAAAATGGCCGTGTTGTAAAAGGAATTAACTTCGTTGATCTAAAGGATGCAGGTGATCCAGTCGAACAAGCCAAAATTTATTCTGATGGAGGAGCGGATGAAATTTGTTTTTTAGATATCACTGCATCAAATGAAAATAGAGATACAATTTATGATGTCGTAGAGAAAACTTCAAAAAAATGCTTTGTTCCATTGACAGTTGGCGGAGGTGTTAGAAGTGTTGATGATATTAGTAGATTGCTTAATTGTGGGGCAGATAAAGTTTCTATTAATACTGCGGCAGTTCAAAATTCAGAGGTAGTAGTTGAAAGCTCAAAAAAGTTTGGTTCACAATGTATTGTAGTGGCTATTGATGCTAAAAAAAGTAATGATAAATGGGAAATTTTTACCCACGGTGGGAGAAATAATACTAGAATTGATGCAATAGAGTTTGCAGGAAAAATGCAAGATAGTGGAGCAGGTGAGCTGCTAGTTACCTCTATGGATCGAGATGGTACTCAAGTTGGTTATGATATTGAGCTTATGTCTAAAATATCTTCTAAAGTAAATATTCCGGTTATCGCTTCAGGTGGAGTTGGAAATCTAGATCATTTAGTTGATGGAATTAAATTGGGAAATGCTAGTGCAGTCTTAGCAGCATCAATATTTCATTATGGCAAACACTCTGTAAAAGAAGCAAAGGAATATCTGGATTCAAAAGGAATACCTGTTAGAATTTAATATGCTTAATACATTAGAAAATTTAATTAAACTTGCAAGAGAGAGAAAAGCAAATCCAATTGAAGGATCTTACACAAATAAATTACTAACTGATAAATCTTTAAGTAAAGCAAAAGTCTTAGAAGAAATTGATGAATTAATCGAAGCTATTGAGGAAAATACAAACAAAATTCATGAGGCAGCTGACGTATTTTATCATTTGTTAATGTATTTAGAAGCTAATGATGTGAAAATTGAAGAAGTGATGAAAGAATTAGAAAAAAGGAAAAAATGAGCTACGATGACAATAATATTTTTGCTAAAATTTTACGTGGAGAGATACCTTGCAATAAAATTTATGAAGATGATTATGTTTTATCATTTCATGATATCAACCCACAAAAGAAAGTTCATGCTTTAGTAATTCCTAAGGGAAAATATATTGATCTTGATGATTTTAGTATGAATGCATCATCAGAAGAGATGGTGGGTCTTTTGAAAGGTATTAATATAGTTGCAAAAAAGCTAGGTATATCAACAGAAGTAGGCCAAGGTTATAGGGCACTCACTAATATTAGTGAACATGGAGGTCAAGAGGTGCCTCATTTACATTTTCATTTATTTGGTGGTGAACGTGTTGGAAAAATGGTCGAGTGAAAGAAGAAGTTAAAAGAAATTATCTAGAAATAAACTCACTTCATGATTTAAAAGAGGGTGAACAACCTTCAGAAGATTATAAAGTTAATTTAATTGAACCAACTGATTTTCAGTTAAATAAATTTTTTTATAAAAATATTGGTAAAAAACATAAGTGGATTGATAGATTGATATGGACAGAAGAGCAGTGGATCAAATATACGACCAATAAAAACGTCAAAACATTTGTATTAATGAATAGAAAAGATTTGGTAGGTTTTTTTGAATTAATTATCCATCCAGATAAAAAAGAGGTAGAGATCGCATATTTTGGAATATTGGAAGAATTTCAAAATCAAAAATTAGGATCATTTTTGTTGTCAGATGCTATTAAAAAAGCATTTCAAGAAAATGTAGATAGGGTTTGGCTTCATACATGTTCTTTAGATCATAAAAATGCGCTTAATAATTATTTAGCAAGAGGAATGAAAATTTTTAAATCAGAGATTGTTAATATTTAATTTTGCAGGGGAGTTTTAAATATTTTTTCGTCAACTATTTGATTTGATTTAACTGAATAAAGAAGTGTTACCGCAGTATTTTGATATACATCTTTAGTTTGCCAACCAATTAAATTGTAATCATTTATATCGAAAAAAATCTCTATAGATTGATTATCTTCTTTAATTGTAAATTTTATTAGAGAGTTATTAATATTTTCTTCATTCAATTCTGAAATTTTTTTTAACAAGAAATTTTTATCTAAAATAAAATTCAAAGGTGTTTTATCCAATGGATACCTATAATAGCTTGAAGTAGATTTAATAACTAAAGATTTTCCATTTGAAACAATAACTTTATTTTTTTTATTATACGCACAAAACATTTTTTTTGGGTATTGAATTGTGCAGCTACCAAATTCAATTTTTCCATTTATATTTTGTTCAAAATCAAAATTAAGATTTAAAGTATCTTTTAATTTATTAATTATTTGATCTTTATTGTTTGCACTTACTTCATTAGATAAAGTAATAAGAAAAATTAAGAATACTATCCTCAGCATTAAAGAACGTCTCTTTTACCCACATGGTTTGCTTTACTAACAATTCCATCAGCTTCCATCATGTCAATTATTCTTGCAGCTCTGTTGTAACCAATTTGAAGTTTTCTCTGTAAAAATGAGGTAGAAGCTTTTCCTTCAGATCTAATTATTTCAATGGCTTGTTGATATAATTCATCTTTATCTCCTTGTTCTGTATTTGATCCTAACTCTTTTTCGTCTGCAAAATTTAAGATTTCATCAATATAGTCTGGTTCTGCTTGTGATCTTAAAAAATTGTTTATTTTCTCTATTTCATTATCTGAAACAAATGGAGCATGAATTCTTACTATCCGGTTAGCAGATGACATATAAAGCATATCTCCCTTTCCTAATAACTGTTCTGCTCCTTGTTCACCTAGAATTGTTCTACTATCTATTTTTGAAGTTACTTGAAAAGATATTCTTGTTGGAAAATTAGCTTTAATTGTACCTGTTATTACGTCAACACTAGGTCTTTGCGTAGCCATAATAATATGTATCCCAGCAGCTCTAGCCATTTGAGATAATTTTTGAATATAGTTCTCTATCTCTTTACCTGCCACTAACATTAAATCTGACATTTCATCTACCACCACAACTATGTATGGCATAGGAAGCTTATGCTTAGCATTGTAACCATCAATATTTCTAACCCCTTCTTTTGTCATCAGCCTGTATCTACTCTCCATTTCTTTTACTACCCAACCAAGAACTGATGCAGCTTTTTTGGCTTCAGTTATTACAGGGCAAAGTAAATGAGGTATTCCTTCATATGTTGAAAGCTCAAGCATCTTAGGATCTATTAATATAAACTTACATCTTTCAGGTGTGTGACGGTAAAGAAGTGATAAAATAATTGTATTAATGCAAACAGATTTTCCCGAACCTGTAGTACCAGCAATTAATAAATGAGGCATAGAAGATAGGTCTCCTACAATAGGTTTTCCAGAAATATTTTTGCCAAGTGCTATTGGTAATTTTATTTCCTTCTTTTTATAATCGGTGTTATTCAGAATTTCACTGAGATAAACGTTTTCTCTTGAATTGTTTGGTAATTCAATTCCTACAGTATTGCTACCTGGTATAGTTGAAATTCTAGCAGATTCAGAACTAGTGTTCCTTGCAATATCATCTGATAAATTTATAATTTTAGAAACTTTTACCCCAGCAGCTGGTTCAAATTCATTAAGTGTTACAACTGGACCATGACTTACTTTCTGAATTTCTCCTTTAACTCCAAAGTCCATTAGAATTTTTTCTAAAAATTTAGGGTCATTTGTTTCATTTTTGTTTAAGTTTTCTCTTTCTTTCTTAGTTGGAACTTTAAGTAATTCTATTTTAGGTAATAGAAACTTATTTTTAGCATTTGATTTATTCTCTGCTTTAATAAATGGTAAGTCCTCTTGTATTAAGTTTTTGATTTCCTCTTGAGGAATATATTCACTTATAATTTCACTTTTATCAGTATATGATTTATTTTCTTTTCTAGAAAAAAATTTAATAATTTTTAATAATGAATTATAAAATTTAATGGGATGAAAATTTACACTTAATAAAAATAAAGTAATTATCAGTACAATTAAAACATAATAAATTAATGTTTCATTTATAAGAATTATTGAGTTTAAAAAAGTTTGTCCAAAATAGTCTCCAACAAAACCTCCATTTCCATTTATGTAAAGTGCAAAAGCATCGGAATAAAAATGGTTTAAAAATAATGTCCCAATTATAGTATATAATATCGCTATAAAAGTATTTTCAATTATTAAAAAAAACTCTTTTAATCGAAATATATTGATACCAGTAATTATATATGTGAAAGAAATTAGATAAGCAATGAATCCAAAAGATTGAAAAAACAGATCAGAAATAAAACTTCCTTGAAAACCTAATAAATTTTTAATTTTAGTATCTTTAGGAAAAATAAAGTTAGGGTCCTCAGGCGAATATGAAAAAAGAGCAACAAATAAAAGAATGCCAGCAGAGAAAATTATGATTCCAGATATTTCTGCTAATCTTTTTAATGTAAAATTAAGTAATAAATTAGCTGTTTTTTTAATATCCATTTATACAAATCAATTATACCACTTTGTATCATCTAATTTTTGTTGTTAAAATTAAAAATAATATGAGAATTTGTATAATAGGAAGTGGACTAACTAGTTTAGCTTTAGCAAAAGCTTTAGTTAATCAAAATATAAATGTTGATATTTTAAGAGATAAAAAAAAACAAGAAATCGATCAATCAAGGACTATAGGTATTACAAAAAGTAATGTTGAATATTTTAATAATAATATAGTTAATATCGAGAAAATAATCTGGAAATTAAAAAAAATTGAAATTCTTTCTGATAAACTAAATCAAGAAAAATTATTAGAGTTTCAAAATAATAATCAAGAACTCTTTTCAATGGTTAGAAGTTTTGATCTTTATAATATTTTAGAAAAAAGTCTCAAAAAAAATAAATTTTTTAAAACACAAAATCAGACAAATTTAGAAAATATTGAGAACAAATATAATCTTTTAATTAATCTAAATTATTCAAATTTAATTACAAAAAAATTTTTTAGTAAAAAAATTATCAAAAAATATAAAAGCCTAGCTTATACTTTAATACTGGAACATGAGAAAATTGATAATAAAATTGCAAGACAAGTTTTTACAAAGATTGGACCCTTAGCATTTCTACCTATTTCTGACAAAGAAACCTCAATTGTTTATTCTATAAAAAATACTGCTAAAATTAAAAAAGAAAATTTAATAGAACTTATTAACTTACACAATCCAGCCTATAAAATAAAAAAAATTAAAGAAATTTCTTCATTTGAATTATTGTCTGCAAATTTAAGAAATTATTATCATAAAAATATTCTAGCTTTTGGAGAATTAACTCACAAAATACATCCTTTAGCTGGACAAGGTTTTAATATGACAATTAGAGATATAAAAATTTTATTAGAGATCATTCAAAATAAAATAGATCTTGGATTACCAATAAATAGTTCTGTTAATCAAGAATTTCAAAAAAACACAAAACATAGAAATTTTATTTTTTCAAATGGAATTGATTTTATTTATGAATTTTTTAACTACGAAAGTAAGATTAAGAATAATTTTCTTGTAAATTCTTTAAAATATTTAGGAAGAAAAAATTCTATAAATAACATGCTAAAAAAAATAGCAGATACTGGTTTGAATTATTGATTATTGAATAGTGTTATTTTCATAGATATCGTGAGTATATGTTTTTAATATCTCAGCAATTTTGTTTTTTCTAATATCTAAATTTTGAGCTTCTAACAAAACTTGTTTTTCTTCTAAAGAAAAAGGTGACGCCATAGCTAAGGCGTTTATTGTTTCATCTAAACTTTGTTTTTCTAGTGCTTTCCAATTAATGATAAAACCTTTTTTTTCAAACAAAGACTTTAGATCTTTGAAGATTAACTCCAAATCTGAAAATTTAAGATCTTCTTTCTTGTTCTCTAGATCCTGAATATAATCATCGTAATTTACATGCAAAATTCTATATTTTGTTACAGTCTCTAATTCTTTAATAGATCTGAATCTTGTGATCCCTTTTAATTCGATTAAAAATCTGCCATCTTCTGTTTCTCTAAAGCTAGTTATTTTACCAACACAACCCACTCCATGAAGTTCAGGCTGAACTCTTTGATAGCTAGATGATTTAGGTTGTATCATTCCTATTATTTTATTTGATTTCATACTATCGTTAATCATATCAATATAACGTGGTTCAAAAATATTTAATGGTACTGTAGTTTTGGGAAAAATGATAAAATTACTTAATGGAAAAACAGGAATATTAATTGGTAGGTCTTCTTTTTTCATAATTAAATTGAATATAACATAGAAAATGTAAATTAGTATTGATTGAATTAAAAAAAGTGTTTAGTTATAATGTTTTTTTAAGCGGGCATAGCTCAGTGGTAGAGCGTCTCGTTGCCAACGAGAAGGTCGAGGGTTCGACCCCCTTTGCCCGCTCCAAATTTTATGAGTGATGATTTATTAAATAAAAAATGTTTACCTTGTGAAGGAGGAGTTATTCCTTTTGATATTTCTGAAATTCACAAATATCAAAAAAAAGTTGATGGTTGGGATATTACAGAGGATAAAGATAAAATTTTCTTTCTATATAAAAAATTTAAATTTGAAGATTTTTTAAAAAGTCAAAATTTTGTTAATGAGGTCGGTAAAATTTCTGAAGAAGAGGGTCATCATCCAGATATAAGTTTTGGTTGGGGTTATGCAGAAATTAAAATTACCACTCATGCTATCAAAGGTCTTTCAGAAAATGATTTTATTTTAGCTGCCAAAATAGATAAAGCTACTAATGCCTAAAATGTCTTGTCTTAGAAAAGACTAGAATAGTATCTGTATCGTTTGCAAATTTAATAATTTCTTTATCTCTAACAGATCCAGAAGGTTGAATTACAGCTTGAACTCCTGATTGAACTAATTTTTCAATCCCATCTACAAAAGGAAAGAAAGCGTCTGATGCTGCAACCAAATTATTTCCAAATAAATTAAATTTTCTCATTTTATTAATTGCTATCTCACAGCTATCCAATCTACTTGGTTGACCAGATCCAATACCAACAATTGCATCATCTTTTGCAAGAACAATTGCATTTGATTTTACATATCTACAAACATTGAATGCAAAAATTAGATTTCTTAGCTGCTTTGAATTTGGTTTTCTTTTAGATACAACTTTAAAATCTTTATTTTTGAATATTTTTAAGTCCTCAGATTGAACTAAAATTGCTTCATTTGAGGAATTGAATTTTGTAATTTCACTAAGTGAATAATTTGTTGCATCAATTACACGTAAATTTTTTTTATTATTAAATATTTTTAGGGCATTATTATCAAAACCATTAGCTATAATTACTTCTAAAAAAAGTTTATTTAGTTCTACAGCAAGATTTTTCTTTATTTTAAAGTTACAAGAAACAATTCCGCCAAAAGCACTTACGGGATCGCATGCTAATGCAGAATTATAACTTTCTACAGGATTTGATTTTATTGAAACACCACATGGGTTTGCATGTTTTACTATTACAGTACCTTTGTTTTTTGGTAAAGATTTTGAAATAGTTAAGGCAGCAAATATATCGTTGTAGTTGTTATAGCTTAATTTTTTTCCTTGAATTTGTTTTAGGTTAGTTGTTAAATTTTTTGAATAGTATCCACTAAATTGATGTGGATTTTCTCCATACCTAAGTTTTTCGATTAAATTTGCAGAAAAAACTTTTTTATCTGGCAAGTGTATATTCACTTTTTTATTAAAATAACTTGAAATTACAGAGTCATAGTAAGCAGTTTCTGTAAAAGCTGTTCTAGATAGTTTTTCTCTGAATTTTAAAGATGTAGTTCCATTATTTTTATTCATCTCATCTATTAATTCTTGATATTGATTTGTAGAAGTAATAACCGTTACATCATTATAATTTTTAGCAGCAGACCTAACCATTGTGGGGCCTCCCACATCTATATTTTCAATTATTTTTTTGTGATTATTTGTATTTTCTAAAGTTTTTTCAAAGGGATAAAAATTTACAATTACTAGATCAATATTTTCAAAATTATTTTTCTTTAAGTCATTTAAATGTGTTTTATTATTTCTTTTATTTAAGATTCCCGCATGTATTTTTGGATGTAAGGTTTTAACTCTTCCTTCTAAAATTTCAGGAGTATCAGTAAAATCAGATACTTCTAAACAATTAAATTTTAATTTTTTAATTTCTTTATATGTTCCACCAGAACTAATAATTTTTATATGATATTTTTTTAAAATTTCTAAAATTGGTTTTAAATTATTTTTATCTGATACAGAAATAAGAGCTGTCTTTATTTTGTTCATTATATTTTAATTATTTCCCATTTGATTATTTGTTCACTTTCATTATTCATGCCTGAAATAAATATATTTTGGTTTTCTTGATATGAATTTTTTCTACCGAAATATAAACCATTATCAATGTTTATATCATAGTTATCACAACTAAATTGCCAACCTTCATCTTCTAATTGTATCAATATAAACTTACTATTTTGAGTTTTCATAACTTTAGAGTCAGGATGAAGGTGAAACCTAATATCAAATTTAATTTGCTTATCAGGATCTTTTCTTACTATTTTATCATGACCAATAAATTTAAATTGTTCAGGATAGAATTCTATTTCTCTATGATGATCTAATTTAAACTTTTTGAAATAACCATTATGACTAGCTGAAATTTTCCAATAATTTTTCTCAAAAACTATATTTTTATTTTCAATTTTTAGATCTTTTTTCATCAAAAAATTATTACTAGATTTAATTAAATCACTTGAAGAGTAATCTTCAATTGAAAGTGTATTTTGTAAAGCAGTGCTTTTAGATAATTTATTTAGTCTGTTTTTTGTATCTGGATAGTACCCAGAATTCGAAATTAATTTTTTATCATTAGAAAAAATTTCAAAAGATAGGGCGCCTGCTTGATAATCTTTCGTATATATTTTATCTGGGTTTGATCCAATATCTGATGCTAGAATAATTTTTTTATTTTGTAGTATTGTATATCCTGCTAATTCATTTATTTGATTTTTAAAAGTATATCCAAATCGTTTTAAATATTGATCGAATTCATGATTATTAGATGAATAATTTCCATTAAAAAAAACATCTTGCTTTATATTTTGCCATATAAAAGCATAACTGGATCCTAAATAATATATAGTTTCATCAACATATTCTGGAATTGGATTTTGAGATTCTTTAAACCACTCTCTAATAATTACTAGATATTTAAGATAAAAAACTAAGTTTTGTATGCTTCTTGACCTAGGAAATCCATGTTTATCAAGAGACTGTTTAATTATATTTTTTAATATATTTAAACCGCTGTCTAAATAATTTTTTTCATCTTTATACGCTAAACCTGTTAAAATAATTGCAGCACAGCCAATTAGTTTTTCTTCTATTTCACTTAAATTTTTGATCTCATTCAACAAATGGTTAGTTTGTTTTTGAAGCATGTGATTAAAAAATAATCTATATTCCTCATTACCATCCTCATAACTTAACTGATGATTGGAAAGCCAAGCAATAATTCTTTTTGCAGTAATATTGAATTCCCAGATATTCTCATCAAATTTTTCATTTTTTTTAATCCAATTAAGAATAATTGATTGCGTGGCTTCTTTAGATGATTTTAAATCCAAACTAAAAAACCAAAAAAAATTGTTTAGTTTTTTAAAGTCCTTAGAGGAAATATTGTTTTTCCATATAGCTTCTGTTGCAAAATCTTCAATTTTATATTTTTTTTTCTGATATCTTATAATTGAAGATAAAAGATGAGGACTTGGTTTATATTCAAAATTGTTATCAAAGGTTTTTGAAATTCGCTTATCATAAAAATTTGAATTTTTATATAATTTTTTACATGAAGATTTTAATTTAAAAAATATTCCATTAGAAAGATTTAAGGAATTTTGAAATTGCATTAACTTATTTTGTTTTTAATAAATTAATATTCTTTTTAATATCTCCATCATTGCTTTTAAAAACCGTTGTACCAGATACAAGAATATTAGCACCAGCTTCAATTGCTATTTTGCAATTATCAAAATTTATCCCACCGTCTATTTCAATATCAAAGTTAAGTTTTTCTATTTCTCTAATTTTTTTTAATTCTTTAATTTTTTCTAAAACTTCCGGCATAAATTTTTGACCACCAAATCCAGGATTTACACTCATTATTAAAACTAAATCAATTTTATTTAATAGATTTTTAATTAAATCTATACTTGTTTCAGGATTGAGTGAAACTCCTACTTTTTTTTTTAGGTCTTTTATTTTATTTATTGAGTCCTCTAAATTATCAGTTGCTTCAGGATGCACAGTAATTATATCTGCTCCCGCATCAGCATAAGCTTCTATGTATTTATGCACAGGAGAAATCATTAAATGAACATCAAATTTTAATGAGCAATGTTTTCTAAGAGCTTTAATTACTGGAGGACCTATTGTTAAGTTTGGAACAAAGTGGCCATCCATTACATCTACGTGAATCATATCAGCCCCACCTTCTTCAAGTCTTTTTATTTCTGCACCTAATTGGCTAAAATCAGCTGACAAAATTGACGGGGATATTTGTATATTTTTCATTGATATCTAGACTTACTAGTACCAATTTTTAAAATTTAATTGAATTAAAAAATTGATAAATCTGCCTAGAAATTTCACTTTCAAGAGGAAATGACAACATGCCCATTACTGAATATCCTAAAATCCAAGGCATCAAATAAAATCTAATCATGAAAAAGAACCAAGCCACATAAAGTGGTACCAATGGTTGAATTATGAAAGAAGGAGTAACAGGTCTAAAAATTCTTAATAGAGGATTAGTAAATTTTACAAAAGCTTTCATAAAGAAAAAATTTGAGTTTTCTCTTTGAAAGATGTTCATTGCTACTCTTCCAACTAAAGTCCACATTATAATTCCAAGAATATAATCAATTATATAAACTAAAGGATGAAAGTTAGCAGACATTAAGGAATTTATATTTGATCTTAAAAAGAAATAAAAGGGGCGAAATTAATCGCCCCTTAAAAAGATTATTTATTTTTGGCTAATCACCTGTGTACCCGCAGGTATCCTAGAATCATCAACCATTTTTTGTGTTGCAGCACTAGGTTCTGAAGTCATTAAACTTACAACAACCATAGCTACTAAGCTAACAGTAGATCCGAAGATACCAAATGTTAACTGAGTAATACCTAAGAATCCGCTTCCACCACTTCGTACCCAAACTAGATACACAAATCCAGAAACTAATCCTAAGACCATACCAGCTATAGCACCTTCTTTATTAGCTCTCTTCCACCATACACCAAGTACAAGTGGCCAGAACAATCCAGACATCGCAAAGTCAAAAGCCCATATTACTGAACCTAAAATACCTTGGATCTCCATTGCTGCAATTGTTGCTCCTGCAAAACCAATTATTACAAGGAATACCCTTGCTACAACTAGTCTCTTAGCAGTCTCAGCTTTAGGGTCTACCATTTTGTAGTAAACGTCATGCGAGATTGCATTTGCGATTGCAAGAATTAAACCATCTGCAGTTGACATCGCGGCCGCTAAACCTCCAGCAGCAACTAGACCTGAGATTACATACGGTAATCCCGCAATTTCTGGTGTTGCTAATACAACGGCTTTACCACCCATGAAGAACTCGTTTAATTCAACAGTTCCATTTCCGTTAAAGTCGCTTACAAACATCAGATTTGCTTGGTTCCAGTTTTGATACCAATCGATTGCTTGAACTTCTGCAATTGATTTACCAATAATACCTGTTGGTAAGTTTGGATCAATCAGAGCAAGTTTAGATAGTGTCGCTAACATTGGTGCAGAAGAATAAAGAAGGAAGATAAAGAATACTGACCAACCTACTGATTTTCTAGCTGCTTTTACACTTGGAGTAGTAAAGAACCTCATCATTACGTGTGGTAATGAAGCAGTTCCCATCATCATTGCTAATGCTAATGAGATGAAAGCCCAAGGTGTTGCGTTTACTTCAGAGTGAGCTTTAGTAATGCCAGCCAACCCTTTAGGTACTGTAGCTAAATCTGCAGCTGAGTTTTTAACAAACCCAAACTGTTGTTCTAACTCACCAATTCTAGCAACTTCATCAGCTAACATAAAGTGAGGGAAGAATCCCGCACCAATGTTGTTACTGATCCAAAATACTGGAAGTAGGTAAGCTATAATTAGTACAATGTATTGCGCAACTTGTGTCCAAGTTACCCCTCTCATACCACCAAGCATTGAACATAATAAAATACTTACTAGTCCAACATATACTGCGTATTGGAATGGGATATCTAAAGCAACAGCTGCAATAGTACCTGTAGCGTTAATTTGTGCAGTCACGTAAGTGAATGATGCAACAGTTAAAACTATAACTGCCATTAATCTTGCAGTATTACCACCGTATCTAGTACCTACGAAATCTGGGACTGTGTAACAGCCAAATTTTCTTAAGTATGGTGCTAATAAAGTTGCAACTAACACATAACCACCTGTCCAACCTACAAGCAAAGCCATATATCCATAACCTTTGAAGTAAATACCACCTGCCATTGCAACGAATGAAGCACCAGACATCCAGTCGGCTGCTGTTGCCATTCCGTTGAACACAGTTGGAACCGTTCTTCCAGCTACGTAATAGTTACTTGCTTGGGCTGTTCGAGATAGCCAACCAATTAGTGCGTAGATGAAAATGGTAAATCCAACAAAGCAAATACCTATTGCTTTCGCCGTCATACCCATCGACTCACCAATTGCCATTAAGACTATGAAACCTATAAATCCACCAGTGTAGATTCCATAAACTTTAGGCAAGTTATCTATAAAATTACCTTTAATCATTAGTCGTCTCCTTTTTCACTGAAGCCGAACTCTTCATCAATTTTTTCTTGTCTACCCGCAAACCAGAAAATAAGGATTACAAATATCGCAAGAGAACCTTGACATGTGAACCAATAAGTTAATGGATACCCAAAAGGTCCAGTAACTTCGTTCATTTCAGCTCCGAAAAGGAATATACCCATTGAGAATACAGCCCAGATTGCTAATGTTACAAATAGCAAACCTCTGGTCTTTTCCCAGTGTTGAGCGTTTTTCGCCATGTATACCTCTCTTTTTTAGTTATAACTGATAAAACCATAACCATTATGAGAGAGAATAAAAGTGTAAAAATAGCCGTATTAGGTTAATTTTTTCAATTATTTTCAATAAAATTAACTTTTTATGATTAAAAAAAAATTAAGTTGGAAAGATTTATCTTTGAGTGATTTCAAAGTTTATTTTTTTTCTTTGTTTAAAGCTTTTATTCCTAAAACAAAAATTAAAACTTTAGATGAGTTAGAAGAGTTTATCCAAACAAAATCTGCTTGGGTATCTCAAGTTACACTTTATAGTTATTTAAAAACTAGAATGGGAACAAGATATGTTCTTCATTTTGATAATGATGAATTTATGAAGTCAGTTAATGAAGCTAAATGGAATATTTACTCTGTTGCTCTTCAAGATTTAACGTTCTTCACTTTTTCTTATTTAAAAGTTAATTCTAGTTTCAGTGAACTAAATAAAGCTAAGGAAATTTTTTTGAAAATTTTAGATGACGAAACAACAAATAATATGCCTCTGAATATCATCGAAGAAGCGAAAAAAGAATTTGATGAAAGATTAATTAAAATTGATTGGGAAAAGTATCATGGTGATCGTCCCTTTAACCCAAGTGCATTATCATTATATAAATGGGCACCAATAGCAGACGAATTAAAAACTCTTGATAGAAAAATAGTTTTAAATTCTGTTATTTTAAAATGGGATGTTATTAAAAAAGAATTTAAAGATAGAATACAGTTTTAAATATTTTTTCTGTTTTCAACCAAACTGTCAACAACGCTAGGATCGGCTAATGTAGTTGTATCTCCTAATTGACCATGTTCATTTGCAGCGATTTTTCTTAAAATTCTTCTCATAATTTTTCCAGATCTTGTTTTCGGAAGTCCTGGAGTGAAATGAATTAAGTCAGGTGTAGCAAGTGGACCAATTTGTTTTCTAACCCAAAGTTTTAGATCTCTTTCGAGTTCACCAGTTTCTTTTTCACCAGCATTTAATGTTACATAACAATACAATCCATTACCTTTAATATCATGTGGGTAACCTACCACTGCTGCCTCTGCTACCTTTGGATGAGCTACAAATGCACTTTCAATTTCAGCGGTACCCAAGTTGTGTCCTGATACAATAATTACATCATCCACCCGACCTGTAATCCAATAATATCCATCTTTATCTCTTCGACATCCGTCACCAGTAAAATATTTGCCATCAAACTGAGAAAAATAAGTATCAATAAATCTTTGATGATCCCCATATACTGTTCTCATTTGTCCAGGCCACGATTGTGCTATACATAGTCTTCCTTCTCCGGGTCCTTTAATTTCTTTACCCGATTTATCAACCAACATAGGTTTTATTCCATAAAATGGCTTTGTTGCAGAACCAGGTTTTAGAGGGATAGCACCTGTTTGAGGAGCAATTAATATTCCTCCTGTTTCTGTCTGCCACCATGTATCTACAATTGGACACTTAGAATTTCCAACTGTTTTATAATACCACATCCAAGCTTCAGGGTTTATTGGTTCACCAACAGTTCCAAGTAATTTTAAAGATTTTCTAGAAGTTTTTTTGACAGGCTTATCACCTTCTCTCATTAGAGCTCTGATCGCAGTAGGTGCAGTATAAAAAGTATTTACTTTGTATTTATCAACTATCTGCCACCATCTAGAACTATCAGGATAGTTTGGTATTCCTTCAAACATTATAGTTGTTGCTCCGTTTGAAAGGGGACCATAGATAATATAACTGTGGCCTGTTACCCAACCAATATCAGCAGTACACCAATAAATATCTTTTGGTTTGTAATTAAAAATATATTGATGAGTCATTGATGCATACACCATGTACCCACCTGTTGTATGTAGAACTCCTTTTGGTTTTCCAGTTGAACCCGATGTGTATAAAATAAATAAAGGATCTTCTGCGCTCATTTCTTCAGGCTCACACTGAGAAGGAACATCTTTAATTAAATCATGATACCAAACATCTCTATCATAATTCCAACCAATTGAATTACCAGTACGTTTAACAACTATACATTTTTTTACGTTAGGACAGCTCTCTAATGCTTCATCAGTTGTTTCTTTTAAAGGAATAGTTTTTCCACCTCTAACACCTTCATCAGCTGTAATTATATATTCAGACTCACAGTCATTCACTCTTCCAGAGATGGAATCTGCTGAAAAACCTCCAAAAATAATTGAATGGACTGCACCAATCCTAACACATGCTAACATTAAAATAGCTAGCTCTGGTATCATTGTAAGATAAATTGTAACTCTATCTCCTTTTTTAATACCTAATTTTTTTAAACCATTTGCAGCTTTAGAAACTTTTTGGTGAAGTTGTTTGTAAGTTATTTTTTGACTATCTTTTGGGTCATCACCAACCCAAATTATTGCTGTTTTATCTTTTTTGTCTTTTAAATGTCTATCGATACAGTTTGCGGATGCATTCAGTGTTCCATCTTCAAACCATTTAATTTTAACTTCTTTAGAACTATATCTAACATCTTTAATTTTTTTATACGGTTTAATCCAAGTAATTCTTTTTCCTTCTTTTTTCCAAAATTCATCGTTATTTTTTATAGATTGAGAATATTTTTGCTCGTATTTACTTTTGTTAGCTAAACTGCTTTTGATCCATTCAGGTTTAGTTTTTATAACCAATTCTGGATTAGATTTTTCACTTTGTTTTAAAATTTTTTTTGATTTTTTTCTTTTAACCTTAGCTTTTTTTTTAACTGCGGTTTTCTTTCTTACTTTAGTTTTTTTTTTAGATTTAGCTTTTCTCTTTTTTTTTGGCATGGATTATTTTTTTTAAATTTTACTCATGTTATTTATAATTTTCCAGCTTTTATCATCAATTGGCATTACTGAAAGTCTACTTTGTTTAATCAGCGCTAAATCCCTTAAATCCTTATTTTTTTTGATATTTTCAAGGGTAACTGGTTTGGAGAACTTCCTTTTAAATTGGACTGTTACAGCAACAAATCTTCCATTATTGTCAGTTTTATCTAAATAGTGTTCTTTAATTACTTTTACTATCCCAACTACTTCTTTGCCAATATTAGAGTGATAAAAAAAACATAGATCACCCTTCTTCATGCTTTTTAGATTGTTTGCTGCTTGATAATTTCTAACACCATCCCACGGTGCACCTTTTTTGCCAGCTTTTATTTGTTGATCAATTGACCAAACATCTGGTTCAGATTTTAATAACCAGTATTTCATTACAATTGTACTCCTGCTCCTTTTAAAAATGCAGCTTTCTCATCCAAAGGCCATCTTGGTTTTGCTGGATAATCTAAATTATTAAATTCATTTAACTTATATTTTTCAAGACCCACCATTGCAATCATTGCAGCATTGTCCCCACAAAGTTCTATTGGTGGGAATATACTTTTATAATTATTAGCCTCACATAAATTAATTAACATGGATCTAATTTTTTTGTTAGCAGCAACTCCGCCAGCTACTACAAAAACTTTTTCTTTTAATTCATTTTCTTTTTCAAATTCTTCAAATGCTATTTTAGTTTTTTTATTAAGAATTTCCTCGACTGTTTTTTGAAAAGAAGCTGCCAAGTCAAATTTTTCTTGTTCTGTTTTTATAGATTTTGCAATTTTTAAAATTGCAGTTTTTAATCCTGCAAAAGATAAATTACATCCACCTTTATTAAAAATTGGTTTGGGTAAATCATATTTTTCCGGGTTTCCTTTTTTTGCTAAAACTTCGATTTGTGGTCCACCAGGAAATTCAATTCCTAAAAGTTTAGCTGTTTTATCAAAGGCTTCACCTAATGCATCATCAATAGTTGTTCCTAGTCTTTTATATTTTCCAAGACCTTTAACACTTAAATATTGTGAATGACCTCCTGAAATTAGCAATAATAGATACGGATAATTTAAATGAGAATTTAATTTAGGACTTAATGCATGACCTTCAAGGTGGTTAACTGCTATAAAAGGTTTATTGATTGCGCTCGCAAAAGCTTTTCCGAAACTTAAACCAACTGATAAACAAACAATTAAACCAGGGCCAGCAGTTGAAGCAACAGCATCAATTTCTTCAATTTTTTTACCACTATCAGCAATTGCTTTTTCAACAATCCAATCTATTTTTTCGATGTGTGATCTTGCGGCTAGTTCAGGAACTACTCCTCCAAATTCTTTGTGAACATCGACTTGACTAGAAACAATATTAGATAAAACTGTTGGAATTCCTTTGTCATTTTCAGTTATTATAGATGCTGCCGTTTCATCACAGCTAGTTTCTATTCCAAGAATTAAGGGTTTTTTACTCATTCAAATAGTTTTTAATAATTGTACAATCTCAATACAAGTAAGAAATAAATTTTTAATGAATAGAAAAATTATAATAGGCTCAAGAGGAAGTAAATTGGCTTTGCTTTATGCGCAAAAAGCTAAAGATAAAATTATGGCAGCTTTAAATTTACCAGATGATCAGATCATTATTCAAACTATTACAACAAAAGGTGATCAAATACAGGATCGAAGATTATCAGAAGTTGGTGGTAAAGGTCTATTTTCGAGTACAATCGAAAAAGAACTTAAAGAAAAAAAAATTGATATAGCCGTTCATGCATTGAAAGATATGCCAGCAATTGAATCTAAGGGACTAAGAACAGAATCATTTTTAGAGAGGACTGATCCAAGAGAAATTTTAATAACAAAAGATAAGAAAAATATTAAAGAATTAAAACAAAACGCAATAGTGGGAACTTCATCTTATAGAAGAGAATTTCAAATTAAAAAAATAAGATCAGATGTTAGCTGTAAATTAATAAGAGGAAATGTAGATACTAGAATCAAAAAGTTAAAGGAAGGCATTTATGATGCAATAATTTTATCTTATACAGGTATTAAATATTTAAATTTAAATAATGAGATTTCAGAAATTTTTTCGACTGATCAGATTATTCCAAGTGCAGGCCAAGGTATTATTGCTTTACAGTGTAGAGACGATGACAGTGAAATCATATCAGTTTTAGAAAAAATAAATCACAAAGATACATATAAGAGAGCTCATATAGAAAGAAATATTTTAAAAGTATTGGAGGGTGATTGTGAAACAGCAATAGGTGCACATTCAATTATAGAAGGGAAGACAATTACTGTTGAAGCTGAATTATTTTCACTAGATGGTTCTCAAATATTTTATGAAAAAAAATCTGGTAATGTTGATAAGTTTAAAGAAATTGGAATTGAAGTTGGTAATGCTTTAAAAATTAAATCAAATAATTCGTATAAAAAGTAAAATGCATATTTTGTTAACTAGACCTTTAGAAGATTGTTCAGAAATGATAGCAAAGTTTCAATCTTTAGATCATAAAGTTTCTCATATTCCATTAATAAATGTTCAAAAAGTTCAATATGAAGAAATTAACTTTGCTGATTATGGTGGTGTAATTTTCACAAGTTCCAATGCTGTAAAAAATTTAAATGTAGAAAATTTAAATAAAAAACTAATTTGTTTTTGTGTTGGTAATGCAACAGAAAAAAAAGCTAGAAGTTTGGGATTTCAAAACACAATTGCAGCAGAAGGAAATGTTTCAAACCTTAAAGAACTAATTTTACAAAACTATGAATTAAAAGAAACTCCTCTTCTTTATGTAAGTGGTAAGATCATATCAACTGATTTAGACCAACAATTATTAAAAGAAGGCTATGCTGTTAAAAGAATTATAAATTATAAGGTAAATCACACTGAAAAATTTGATGAAAATTTTGTGAACGAATTAAAGCAGAATATACCAGATATTGTTTATATTTATTCCCAAAACAGTGCCTCTAGTTTCTTAAATTTTATAAAAATCTATCAAACAGAAAACCTTTGGATGAATACAAACTTGATGTGTATAGGTGAAAAAACCTCGTCAATATTGAATGAAATTAAATGGAAAAAGATATTTCTTTTTAATCCTGGAGAAGAAGAGTTTTTGTTATATAAAATTTAGGTATGGAATTAATAAATAATTTTTCTGAAATATTTTTATCTGTTTGGAGTAAGGGAATACTTGGTGTCGATATTTTTCAAATTTTAATTGGAATAGGTATATTTTTACTTTTTTTAGTCTTTAGAGGACTAATTAGTAAATTAATTATAAAAAAATTAGAAATTATATCAAAAAGAACAACAAATAAATTAGACGATACTTTTGTTCAGTCATTAATTGGTCCAGCTAGATTTTTACCGATTGTATTAGGTTTCTTTATTGCAAGTTATTATATGACATTTTCAACAGAGGGAAGAGAAGTAGTTGATACAATTAATAGAACGTTAATTACGATATTAATATTTTGGGTTATTCATCAAATTATTGAACCCATTTCATATATCTTAAGTGGGCTAGATAAACTTTTAACCAGAGAACTTATTGGTTGGATTATTAAATCTCTTAAGATCTTAATATTTATTTTAGGATTAGCTGCGGTACTAGAATTATGGGGAATTAAGATAGGTCCTATTATTGCTGGTCTTGGTTTGTTTGGGGTTGCGGTTGCACTTGGAGCACAAGATTTATTTAAAAATTTAATTTCTGGCATTTTAGTATTAGTTGAAAAAAGATTTAAAATTGGAGATTGGATTGCAGTTGATGGTATCATTGAAGGTACAGTTGAAAAAATTGGTTTTAGATCCACGACAATCAGAAAGTTTGACAAATCTCTAGCTATTATTCCTAATTTTCAATTTGCAGAAAATGCTGTTGTCAATGTGAGTGAAACATCCAATTGGAGAATTAGATGGATAATTACTTTGCAGTACGATTCCACAATTGATCAATTGAAAAAAATAAGAGAGGAAATTGAAAGTTATATTAATAACAGTAAAGATTTTAATCAATCAACTGGGGTTGCAGTTAGAATTGAGAAGTTTTCTGATAGCTCAATAGATTTGCTGGTAAGATGTTTTACAGACTCAAATAGTTGGAGTAATTCACTGGAAGTTAAGGAGAGATTAGCAATTCAAATTAAGCAGATTGTAGAAAATAATAATGCTTCTTTTGCCTTCCCAAGTCAGTCAATTTATGTTGAGAAAAAATGATAGCAATTTTTTATTTAGTTTTACAGATATTGAAACTGTATTCTTATGTTGTCATAGCAAATGTAATCATAAGTTGGTTGATAGCTTTTAATGTTTTAAATACTCAAAATAGATTTGTTTATTCAATTTTAGAGATTACATATAAATTAACTGAGCCAATACTTAATAAAATTAGACGTTTTTTACCTAATTTAGGATCGCTAGATATCTCACCAATCGTTCTTCTTTTATTGATTTGGTTTATTGAAATGTGTATGAAGCTCTACATTGCACCAATAATATTTTAGAAAGTAAAATGATTTTAATTGACGGAAAAAAAGCTGCAGCTGAACTCAGAGAAGAATTAAAACAAGAAGTATCAGGGCTTAAATCCAAATATAATAAAGTCCCTGGTTTAACTGTAATATTAATTGGGGATCTAACTCCAAGTCAAATTTATGTTCGTAATAAAGAAAAATCAGCAAATGAAGTAGGTCTAAAATCAGATGTA
>CACBDD010000010.1 GCA_902537905.1 uncultured Pelagibacteraceae bacterium
TATTGTAATGTTTTTACAAAATTGGAAATTATCTTTAATTGCTATAATTATGATACCTTTGGCATCTTTAACTGCTAAAATTTTAGGAAAACGTATGGGTAAAGTTGCTACACAAGCGCAGGAAAAATCTGGAGATTTAAATAGGTATTTAATTGATTTATTTAAAAACCATAAAATAATTAAAATTTTTCAAAGAGAAAATTTTGAAAATATTAGATCTGAAAAATTCGTAAATGATTTAAAGGAAAAATCAGCGAAAATTTCTGCTGTATACATCAGGTCAACCCCAATAATGGAAATATTAACAGGAATTATGATTGCTACATTAATTTTTTACTCTGGAAAACTTATTTTTAATGAAGAATTAGCAATTAATAATTTTTTCTCATTCTTGGCTGCAATGATGTTGGCATACCAACCAGTAAAAACTCTGACGAAAGTGAATGTAGCTATTAGTGAAGGCCTATCTGCTTCGGAAAGAATTTTACCAATTATTGATTTAAAAAATGATATTACACCTAATTTAAATAGTGCGAGTTTGAATTTGAATAATGGTGATATAGTTTTCAATAAAGTACATTTTTTTTATAAATCAAATCCAGAAAAAAATGTATTAAAAAATATATCATTAAATTTCAAAGGTGGAAAAATGACAGCGCTTGTGGGTCATAGCGGCTCTGGGAAATCTACACTTTTAAATCTAATACCTCGTATATTCATTCCAAATAAAGGTAATATTGAAATAGACAATCAAGATATTTCAAAAATTAACTTAAGCTCGTTGAGAAAAGAAATATCCATTGTTGATCAAAATACTACACTATTTGATGACACAGTTTTAAATAATATTAAATACGCAAAACCTGAAGCTAATGATAATGAAGTTTATGAGGCATCTAAACTTGCAATGTGCGAAGAATTTATTGGTAATCTAGAAAATAAATATAATACGCTTATTGGAGAAAATGGAGTTAAATTATCTGGAGGGGAAAAACAAAGATTATCAATAGCAAGAGCTTTTTTGAAAAAAAGTAAAATAATTTTGCTTGATGAAGCAACATCATCTCTAGATTCTAAGACAGAAGAGAAAATTCAAAAAGCAATTGATAAGCTTACGTTTAACAAAACTACAATAGTAATAGCTCACAGATTATCAACCATTCTTAACTCAGATAAAATATATGTTATTGATCAAGGAAAAATCATAGACTCTGGAAAACATAATGATCTTCTGTCAACTTCTAAAGTTTATAAAAGCTTTTATGAAAGACAAGTAAAACAAAATTAATGTATTTTATATACAGTATATTAACAAATATTTTATTTTTATTATCACCAATAATTTTTGTTTTTAGAATTTTAAAAAAAAAAGAAGACATAAATAGATTTCAAGAAAAATATTGTATTTATTCAAAAAAAAATATTCAAAAAACAATATGGTTTCATGCTGTAAGTGTTGGGGAATTAATGAGTATAATTCCAATTATAAATAAACTTGAAAAAAATAAAAAAATAAAAAAAATAATTGTAACGTCATCTACGACCAGTTCAGCGAATATTTTTAAGAAACAAAGGTTTAAAAAAACAATTCATAAGTTTTTTCCTTTAGATGCCAACTTTTTGACTAAAAAATTTATCAATATTTGGAAACCCGAAGTCGCAATATTTATAGATTCAGAGATTTGGCCAAACATGATTAAAAATTTAAATAAAAAGCAAATTCCAATAATTTTATTAAACGCAAGGTTTACAAAATCTAGCTTTAAGAAATGGATGATAATAAAAAGTTTTGCAAAAGAAATATTTGGTCAAATCTCAATTGCTCTTCCTCAAAACACTGAAACAAAAAATTATCTTAAAATTCTTGGTATTAAAAAGATTATTTCAGCAGGAAATATAAAATATTTTGGAGAAAAAATTCTGTTAGATAATAAAAGTTTAAAATTATTGAAACAGTTTAAAAAATTTAAGGTTTTGTGCGCAGGTAGCACTCACAATACTGAAGAAATATTCATAACCAAATTGCACATTGAGTTAAAAAAATTTATTCCAAATTTACTTACAGTTATTATCCCACGACACATCGATCGATCAGAAAATATAATTAATGATTTAAATAAATTTAAACTTAATGTGGTGAAACACTCCAAAAAACAAAAAATATCAAAAAAAACAGATATTTATTTAGTTGATACTTTTGGTGAAACAAAAAATTTTTTTAAGATTTCTAATATTGCTTTTTTGGGAGGGTCAATTGTAAACCATGGGGGACAAAATCCATTAGAGGCTGCTCGATTGGGTAATTATATAATTAATGGACCAAATATTGGTAATTTTACAGAAATATACGACTATTTAAAAATAAATAAAATATCATATACAACCTCAAATGTTTTAAAAATGAAAGATCTAGTTTTGTCAAAAATAAATAAAAAACTGCCGCTCAGCAAAAGAAAAAAAATTTTTGATAATGGAAATAAAATTTTAGATAATAACATACGTATTATCGAAAAATATATTCAATGATTTTAATGAAACCAAATTTTTGGCAAACAAAAAATTTTGTCTCCCTTTTGCTATTTCCCCTAACATTAATTACTTTCAGTATTAATTTTTTAAAAAAAATTAGTTTCAAAAAACATTTCAAAATAAAAACAATCTGCATAGGAAATTTAAGTGCAGGTGGTACAGGAAAAACATCTTTGGCAGTAGAGTTAAATGAATTACTTAGAGATAAATTTAAAATTGTATTTATTAAAAAAGAATACTCAAATCAAAAAGATGAATATAATTTGCTTAAAAAGAGAGGTAAAATTATATCATTAAAAAATAGAACAGATGCATTGAAGATAGCAGAAAAAAACTTTGATTTGGCTATTTTAGATGATGGCTTACAACAAAAAAATATTGATTATGATTTAAAAATTATATGTATTAATTCTTATGAAGGTTTTGGAAATAATTTTCTTTTGCCAGCAGGCCCCTTGAGAGAAAATTTAAACGAATTAAAGAATTATGATATTGTTTTTCTTAATGGTTTTAAGAAAAATCAAAAGATAAAAAACAAAATTAAAAAAATAAATAATAGTTTAAAAATTTTTGATGCAATATATGAACCTATCAATCTTAAAGAATATAATTTAAAGAATAAATTTTTATTTTTTTGCGGTATAGGAAACCCACATGAATTTGAAAATACACTTAAGAAATTTAAATTTAAAATAAAAGAAAAACTTATTTTTCCTGATCACTATAGCATATCAGACAAAATAATAGATAATATGAAGGATATTGCTAATAAAAATAATTTAAAAATAATTACAACAGAAAAAGATTTTTTAAGATTAACTAAAAAACAGCAAAAGGGTATTAATTTTTTAAAAGTTAAATTAAAAATTCAAAATATAACTAAGTTAAAAAAATTTCTTACGTCAAACATATGAAAAAAATAAACCACTTAATTCAATTCATTATTATAAAAATTTTTTTTACCATATTTGGAATAATTGGATACAAAGCATCTTCAAAGTTAGGATTTATAATAGGTAAATATCTTGGGCCAATTTTTAGATCAAAAGAGTCAATTATAAATAATCTTGAAAAAGCCAATATTGATAAAAAAAATAACTTTAAAAAAATAGCTTCAAATGTTCTTGGAAATTATGGAAGAATATTTTCAGAATATGTACATTTAAAGAAATTTAAAAATGATAGTTTGCAAAAATACTTTTCTATAGAGGGACTAGATCATTTAAAAAATATAAAAAAAAGTGGTGAAAAAGTTGTTTTTATTTCAGGTCATTTTAACAACTTTGAATTAATGGCAATGCAAATTGAAAAAGCAGGAGTTGATTGTGCTGCAATTTATCGGCCACTGAATAATCCTTATTTAAACTCAATTATGGAAACAATCAGAATTAGAGATATTTGTAAAAATCAAATTAAAAAAGGGAGAGCTGGCACAAGAGAAATTATACGTTTTTTATCAAGAGGTACCTCAATTGCTTTAATGATTGATCAAAGAGTGAGGGAAGGAGAAAAAATAGATTTTTTTGGAAATCCTGCTACTACAACAACAATTCCAGCGCAATTAATAAAAAAATATGGTTGCAGTGTTGTACCAATTTATATTGAAAGAAAAAAATCACATCATTTTAAAATGTATGTTTCAAAACCTATTAAGATAAGTAGATCTAGAAGCATTTCTGAAATCACAAAACATCTAAATGATATTCTTGAAAAAATGATATTGAAAAATATTGACCAGTGGATTTGGACTCACGATCGTTGGAAAGTATAATCAATTATTTTCTTTTTCTCGCTGTAATGAGGCTTCTTTATATGAGTAATATGCCTCTTGTTTATCCACATTCCAATAAGTTAAATTTTCTAACATAATTTTTTTACCAGAGATAGCGCATATTACATGATCACCTGCTTCCAACACATTGAAGTTATTAGGCAGATATTTTAATTTAGCTAATTTATTTTTCATTTCTAAGATATATAAATAGTTATATGAAAATTGCAATTTTAGGTAGTGGAGGAAGAGAACATGCTCTTACGTTTTCGATATCTAAATCAAATAAAGTTAAAAAAATTTATTGTATACCAGGTAATGCTGGAACATCCTTACTAGCTGAAAATATTTCTATAGATATAAATAATTTTGAAACAGTATATGAGTTTTTAAAAAAAAATAATATTGATTTTGTTGTTGTTGGTCCTGAGGATCCGCTTGTAAATGGTATTGTGGACTATTTAGAAAAGTTAAATATAAAAGTTTTCGGACCAAATAAAGTTGCTTCACAACTAGAAGGTTCAAAAATTTTCACAAAAAATCTATGCAAAAAATATAACATACCAACAGCAGAATTTGGTGTTTTTAAAAATGCTGAGGAATCTTATAATTATATTGATAATGCAAAGCACCCGTTAGTAATTAAAGCAGATAATTTAGCAGCTGGTAAAGGTGTTTATATTTGTAGAGAAAAAAAAGAATCATATTTAGCAGTAAAAGAGATATTTGACGGTAAGTTCGGAACTGCAAAAAATATTCTGTTTGAAGAATTTTTAGAAGGTGAAGAAATGAGCTATTTCATAGTTAGTGATGGAAAAGCATTCAAATATTTTGGATCAGCCCAAGATCATAAAAGAGTTGAAGAAGGAGACAAAGGTAAAAATACTGGTGGGATGGGTGCATACTCACCATCAAGATTATTTAATAAAGAATTAGAGAAAAAAATTTTAGAAAAAATAATAAAACCAACATTAAAAGGTATAAATGATTTAGGAACAAAATATAAAGGTTTTCTATATGCTGGATTGATGATTGTTAAGGATGAACCATTTTTAATTGAATATAATGTAAGGATGGGTGACCCTGAGTGCCAAACAATTCTACCAACTTTAGACACTGATATTATTAAAATTTTTCAATCATGTATTGATGAAAAACTTGATGAAATAGAAATAAAATGGATAAGTAAAAAAAGTTTGTGTGTCGTATTATGCTCGAATGGTTATCCAGACAAATATGAAAAAGATATAATTATAAATAATTTTGAGAAATTAGATTTAAATGAAAATAATTATCTATTTCATGCAGGAACAAAAATAGAGAATAATAAAATTTATGCTGTTGGTGGCAGAGTTTTAAATTTCATATCACTTTCAAACACATACAGTGAAGCTAAAAAAAATATCTACGCAAACTTAAAAAAATTGAACTGGGAAAAAGGTTTTTTTAGAAAAGATATTGGGTACAAAGTCATTAATAAATGAGAATTATTGGTGGTAATTTTAAAGGTAAAAAAATCCTTGAACCTAAAGATAAAGAAACAAGACCTTTAAAAGATTTAACAAAAGAATCTATTTTTAATATTATTAATCATTCAAATAAATTTTCTATAGACCTTGAAAAATCTTATGTCTTAGATTTATTTTCTGGAACAGGATCTTTTGGTTTAGAATGTTTATCAAGAAAAGCAAAGCATGTATGTTTTGTAGAAAATTACAAAGGAATATTAAGGATCTTAAAAAATAATTTATCGAATTTAAAAACAGTCAAAAATTATTCAATTATTGAGAAGAATATTTTAATTGATATTGATTTTTTAGAGAAAAAAGAAAAGTTTGATATTATTTTTTTAGACCCTCCGTACAAAGAAAAAAAAATTAATACTATTTTAAATAATATTTATAAATTCAAAACTCTTAAAACAGATGGAATAATAATTATTCATAGACATAAAAAAGAAAGAGATAATTTTCCAGACAAATTTAAGGTTATTGAAGAAAAAAAATATGGAATTTCTAAAATAATATTTGGAAAATTTATTTAAATTAAAATTTTCTTTGTTTCAGTTTTAATTAACTCTACAGCTGGTTGGTCAAAAGGATTAATTTTAAGAGCTCTTCCTAATAAGATTGTTTCTAAAATAAAGAAAGTAAAAAGTTCACCTAGGGTATTTTCATCTCTTTTCAAAATCTCAAAACTCCTAAAAGGTATTTTCTTATTTTTAAAAACATTCTCTGTAGCTTGTTTTTGAGCATAAACAATATGATCAATATCTTTATTTTTTAAATAACTTTGCATTTGTAAAATTTGACTATTATTTATTTTTAAAGAATTTTTTTCTTTAACATAAAAAAATGTAAAAAAATTATTCTTAAAACCATCTAAATATAATTGCATAACACTATGATTATCTTTAGGCATATTTGAAATAATAGGAAGAATGCCAAGACCTTTTTTGCCTAAACTTTCAGCTACTAATTGTTGATACCAATTGAATAAATTGTAAGATTTTTCATCATAATTTATGATTATTGAATTAAATTTTTTTCTTTTTAAAAAGTATAAAATTTGATCAACATTATTGACTAAAGAATTTAAATATTTTTTATTTTTGATTAAATTGTTAAGTTGTTTAAATTTACGTGAATCTAAATCCATCAATTCTGCTGGCAACATTCCTACTTCTGATAAAACAGAATATCTTCCTCCTATGAAATTATTATGATGAATTATCTCTGATTTAAATTTTTCCGCTAAAATATGAAGATAATTTTTTTTATTTTCTGTAATAAAAATGTTCTTATTTTTTTTTTGAACAAAAATATTCGTATTAACAATTGTTTCATTGGTATTACCAGATTTAGATATTATTAAATTTACATATCTTTTTTTTTTCTTTTTTTTACTATGTGATTTTAAATTATCTAAAAATTCAAATTTTTTTTTTATTTTATGTTCTAAAAAATCATATATTGCTTGAGTTCCTAATGAAGATCCTCCCATTCCTATAACTCTATAATTAATGAAATTTTTAAATTTAGAAATTGTCTTATTATTAAAATTATTTTTGTATTCTTTTTTTAATGATTTGATTACGAAATTCTCTTCATTAAGAAGAGTTATTAATTTTTTTTTTAAGTTTTTGTTTAAATTTTTTTTTCTAAAAAGCTTTAGTTTAATATTTTTTGTGAGCATTATTTATTTTTAATTTTGCTCAAAATAGATCCTTCTAGATCTCTTTTGGATGCATCTTGGTCAGTATTTCCATTATTGTCTGAAATTAGACTTTTAATATTATTATCCTGTTTTTGATTAGTATCTTGATTTTGATTAGGAATAGGAAGCTCATTAAATTCTGGAGGCATTACGAGTGGGGATTTTTTTTCCACCAAAAACTCATCGCTGCTATTCTTTTTGGGATTTTTGAAACCTTTTTTGACTGTATTGCACCCAGACAAAATAATTAATGCTATCCCTAAAATAAATAGTAAATTAAATTTTTTCATTATTTGTCGCTTCAGGTTTGTTAATAATTTCAATTATTATCATTAAAATTATACCTATAGTTATAAATATATCTGATACATTAAAAATAAACCAATGAAAATTTCCCACATGAAAATCTATAAAATCTGGTACAGCTTTATATATTAGTCTATCAAAAAAATTTCCCAAAGCACCCCCCAGTACTAATAATAGTGCATATTTTCTTAAAGGATCACTTTTCCTTATCATAAAAATAATAAAAATTATTACTATAAATATTAAAAAAGTAAGAACATTATATAAATAATCTTCATTAAATGAAAATAGTCCAAAAGCTATTCCTTCGTTCCAAATTAGATGAATGTTCAAAAATTTTGATGAGTATATTTCAGAATTAAAATTAAGTTTATCCCGATGAATTACAAATAGTTTTGATATTCTGTCTAAAAAAAAAATTATTAAAATTAAAATCGTTTCTAAATAATAATTTTTAAATATTTTATTTAAAGACATTAAGAATTTTGATGACAATTAGATCTGGCACATCCTTTTTCGTTTATTTTCCAACACATCGAACATTTCGTTCCTATTGCTTTTTCTGTAAGAACATTTATGTCAATGTTATTTTCATAATTAACTTCAGCTTTAGAAGTTATACAAAGCTCCGAAAAATCAATATCCTTTGTGATACTTTCTAAATTTTGATCTAAATGAATTTTAATTTCAGCTTCTAAACTTGATCCTATTATTTTGGCTGCTCTTTTTTCTTCTATACTTACATTACATAAATTTCTAATTTTAATTAACTCAATCCATTTCTGATTTAATTTTTCATTATGAAAACTTTTTGGAAAATTTAAAAAATTTTCTAAATGAATACTTTTTTGGTTTTTAAATAATAATTGATAAATTTCCTCAGTTGTGAAAGACAAAATTGGAGCAAACCATCTAAGTAGTGAGTTTAAAATTATATTCAACAATAAGATAGTTGATTTTCGCTTAGGGTCATCTAAAGAATCACAATATAAAGTATCTTTTCTTATATCAAAATAAAAAGCTGACAAATCTACAGTGCAAAAATTTAATAATTCTTTATACAAATTGTGAAAATCATAATTCTCAAAATATTTTTTGAAATTATTATTTAAAGAATACAATTTGTGTAACATGTACTGCTCTAAATCAGGTAATTTATTTAATTTTACTTTTTCAAGATCAATTATCTCAAAGTTATCGTTAAGGTTTCCCAATAAATATCTAAATGTATTTCTAATCTTCCTATAAGATTCTGCGTGTTGATCTAAGATTGAATAATCTATTCTTAAATCTTCTGAATAATTTGATGATGCTACCCAAATTCTTAAAATATCCGCTCCGTATTTTTTTAATATATCTTCCGGCGCAATCACATTTCCTAATGATTTAGACATTTTTAAACCTTTTCCATCTACAACAAAACCGTGAGATAAAATGGAATCAAAAGGAGCTCTACCTCTAGTTCCACATGATTCTAATAATGATGAATGAAACCAGCCCCTATGTTGATCAGAACCTTCTAGATACATTGATGCTGGCCATTTAAGGTCATTTCTTTTCTCTAATACAAATGAGTGAGTTGAGCCACTATCAAACCAAACTTCAACAATATCACTTAATTTGTCATAATCTTGCGCTTTATACTTATCGCCTAAAAATCTTTGCGGATCGTCAGAAAACCAACAATCAGATCCCTCTTTTTCATAAATTGACGCAATATTTTCATTAACTTCATCATCAACTAAAATTTCTTTAGTTTTTATATTAACAAAAATAGGTAGAGGCACACCCCATACCCTTTGTCTAGAAACACACCAATCAGGTCTAGTTTCGATCATAGATTTTAATCTTTCTTTTCCCTTGCTTGGATAAAATGTTGTCTCATCAATGGCTTTTAAAGCTTTGTCTCTTAATTTGTGACTTTCCATAGAAATAAACCACTGGGGTGTTGCTCTATGAACCAATGGTGCTTTTGATCTCCAAGAATGAGGATAAGAATGAACTAGTTCACCATTTGATAATAAATTTTTTTGCTCTTTAAGTTTTTCAATTACTATTGGATTAGCTTTAAAAATATGAATACCTTCAAATAATTTTACATTATTTGTATATTTCCCATCACCATCAACTGTCTCAATTGCTTTTATTCCATTATTTAAACATAAATTAAAATCATCAGGTCCATGACTTGGCGCACAATGAACTATTCCTGTGCCCTGTTCTGTAGTCACAAATCTTGCTTCTAACATTGGGATTTCAGTTTCATAACCTAAGTTTAAAAAGGGATGGTTACAAATAGTATCTTTAAACTCTATTCCCTTAAACTTTTTAATCTCATTGTAATTTTTAATTCCACATTCTTTTATGACTGACTCAAGTAAAGCTTGTGCAACAACTATTTTTCTATTTTGAAAATCTCCGTCATCATTAACTTGCAATAAAACATATTCTAATGCCTCATTATAAGCTAATGCTTTATTAGCAGGAATTGTCCAAGGAGTAGTTGTCCAAATTATAATTTCACTTTCTTCTAATTCTTTAATTTTCGACGACCTTACTGAAAAGGATGTATATATTGTATCTGACTTATGATCTTGATATTCTACCTCAGCATCAGCAAGAGCAGTTTTTTCAACAGTTGACCATAAAACTGGTTTATATCCTCTATATAAACTTCCTTCTTTAAGAAATTTTCCAAGCTCTCTTACTATTTGAGCCTCTGCGTCAAAACTCATTGTAGAATAATAATTCTCCCAATCACCAACTACACCTAATCTTTTGAATTGACCTTTGTGAATTTCAATCCATTTTTCTGCAAATGATCTACACTCTTTTCTAAACTCAACTATAGGAACATCATTTTTATTTTTTTTATTTTTTTTATATTCCTCTTCTATTTTCCATTCGATTGGTAAACCATGACAATCCCACCCAGGTACATAAATTGAATCTTTACCATCCATTTGATGAAATTTTACAATTATGTCTTTTAAAATTTTATTCAATGCTGTCCCCATATGAATATTTCCGTTTGCGTATGGAGGACCATCATGTAAGACAAATTTTTCTTTACCTTTGCTTGATTTTCTTAATTCATCATAAAGGTTTATTTTTTGCCAATAATTTAGAATTTCTGGTTCTCTGGTAGGCAAGTTTGCCTTCATTGAGAAAGCTGTTTTAGGTAGATTTATATCAGATTTACTCATTTAGTTTTTTTTGCGATATTTAAATCAGATTTAATTTGTCTTTTAAGTTGATTAACATTCTTAAATTTTTTTTCTTTTCTAATAAACTTTAAAAACTGCACTGATAAAAGCTTATTATAAAGATTTCCAGAAAAATTAAACAAATGTACCTCAAGTAAGATTTTTTTTTGATTAAATGTAGGTCTATAGCCAAGATTTGCTATGCCACTCAATTTTTTTTGATTTTTTTTTCTTAGTACTCTTACAGCATAAACTCCTGGCTGTGCTAGAACATAATCCTTAATATCTATGTTGCATGTTGGAAAACCAATTTTTTTTCCAACCTGTCTACCCCTTTGAACTATTCCATCAATAGTCCATTCTCTTCCTAAAAATTTATTAGCTTTATTTAAATTACCATTTTCTAATAAATTTCTTATTATTGTTGAGGATACTATTTTTTTACTTTTTAAAAGTGGTTTAGGTTTAATTACTTTATAATTATAATGAATTTCATTTTGCATAAGTAGCTTTACATCACCTTCTCTTTTATTTCCAAATCTAAAATTACTACTTACAAATATAAATTTACAATTAAGTTTTTTATATAAAATTTCTTTTATAAATTTAATTGATTTTATTTTAGAAAAATTTCTATCAAATTTTTTTGTAATAATAAAATCTACCTTTAAAGATTTGAGTAATTCTAATTTTTGATTTACAGAAGAAATTTTAAAATTCTTCAATGAATTGTTAAAATACATCTTGGGCATCGGATCGAAATTAATCACACCTATTTTTGAATTATATTTTTTTTTGTATGATAGAGCTAATTTAAATAATTTTTGATGTCCTAGATGAAGACCATCAAAATTTCCAATTAAAATAATTGAATTTTTATGGTAATTTTTAATATTAAAATTTTTATATAGCTTTACCATTTTAATTCTGTTTGAGTATAATTAACTATAGCTTCATACTCCTTTGAAACTTCAGCAACTCCTTTATTGTGTATCTCTTCTTTATGAATTCCATTGCAAACCAACAAAGAATGGTAATTTAGTAAATTAGCACCTTTTATATCTGTATTTAAATTATCACCAATTGCCAAAACTTTCTTACCAACATTATCAATAGATTGATTGTAAACCTCTGCATGAGGTTTGCCAAAATAAATTACTTCTCCACCCATTTTTTCAAAAACCATAGCTACTGAGCCTGCACACAATTCTCTTATATTTCCACGATCAACAATTAAATCGGGATTGGTACAAATCATCTTTTTTGTTATATGTTTTTCAAATAAGTTTTTGTAATAACCTAAATCATCCTCATGATCATCGAATAAACCTGTGCAGAGTAAATATTCACTTTCATTTAGTTCGGTTGATTTATTATTTTTAAATTCATTAAATAAATCAAAGTCTCTTGGGGGACCTATGTGGAAAAAATTCTTAGATTTGAAAGATGTTTTTAAAAATTTTAAAGCTGCCTCTCCTGACGTAAAAACATGCTCTCTCAAATCTTCACTCATGCCCATTTTTTCTAAATATTTATTAACTGTAGTATTTGGTCTAGGAGCATTGGTTAAAAGAACAAAACTTTTATTTTTTTTCTTTAGTTCATTTAAAGTTGCTATCGCTGAATTATTTAGTTTGATACCATTATGAATTACCCCCCATAAATCTATGTAAAAAAGGTCATAATTATTAACAATTGACTGAAGGCCATCTAAGTCTAAATTTTTAGTCATTATTTTACCTATAAACCATAATATTTGGATTTTCCTAGCATAATTACTATGAAAAGATTCTATAATCTTGAAATAGGCAGCGAAATATCTATATGAAGCTCATATTTATATAGAATTATAAAGGAGATTTATGAAGTTTAAACCATTACATGATAGAGTATTAATCGAAGTTTTAGACAGCAGCGAAAAAACTGCTGGTGGAATAATCATACCAGATGCAGCTCAAGAAAAACCTCAAGAGGGAAAAGTCGTTGCTGTTGGTGGTGGAGCTAAAACAGAAGACGGAAAAAAAATTCCAATGGACGTTAAAGTTGGTGACAAAGTTTTATTTGGCAAATGGTCAGGTACTGAAGTCAAAATAGATGGCAAAGAATATAGCATAATGAAAGAGTCTGACATTATGGGTATTTCAAGTAAGTAATTTAATTTAAAGGAGAAAACAAAATGGCAAAAGTTGTTAAATTTGATGCTGAAGCAAGAGCGGCTATGATTAGAGGAGTAAATATTTTAGCTGATACTGTTAAAGTAACTTTAGGTCCTAAAGGAAGAAACGTAGTAATGGATAAATCTTTTGGTGCACCTAGAATTACTAAAGATGGTGTTTCTGTTGCTAAAGAAATTGATCTTGAAGACAAGTTCGAAAACATGGGTGCGCAGATGGTTAAGGAAGTTGCTAGCAAAACAAATGATGAAGCTGGTGATGGTACAACAACTGCAACTATTCTTGCACAAGCTATTGTTAAAGAAGGTGTAAAATATGTAACTGCTGGCATGAATCCTATGGATGTAAAAAGAGGAATTGATGCTGCTGTGGATACAGTAAAAGATAGTCTTGTTGCATCTGCAAAAAAAGTAAAAGATAGCGATGAAATAGCTCAAGTTGGTACAATTTCTGCAAATGGTGATAAAGAAATCGGAACTATGATTGCTAAAGCAATGCAAAAAGTTGGAAACGAGGGAGTTATTACTGTTGAAGAAAATAAAGGTATTGAAACTGAACTAGACGTTGTTGAAGGTATGCAATTCGATAGAGGTTATTTATCACCTTACTTTATCACTAATAGCGATAAAATGACTACGGAGTTAGATAATCCTTTTATTCTTTTACATGAAAAAAAATTAACTAATTTACAGCCAATGGTTCCTCTTTTAGAAGCTGTTGTACAAGCTGGTAGACCATTAATGATTATTTCTGAAGATGTTGAAGGCGAAGCTTTAGCTACTTTAGTAGTTAACAAGCTAAGAGGTGGATTGAAAGTTGTAGCTGTAAAAGCTCCAGGATTTGGTGATAGAAGAAAATCTATGCTTGAAGATATCGCTATTTTAACAGGAGGTCAGGTTATATCTGAAGATTTAGGAATTAAACTTGAAAATGTTAAACTTGATGATCTTGGATCTTGTAAAAAGATAAAAGTTGATAAAGATAATAGTACAATTGTAAATGGAAGTGGAAAAAAATCTGATATTGAAGCGAGATGTGCATCTATCAAACAACAAGTTGAAGAAACTACTTCTGATTATGACAGAGAAAAACTTCAAGAGAGACTTGCAAAGTTAGCTGGTGGAGTTGCAGTTATTAAAGTCGGTGGTGCCACTGAAGTTGAAGTAAAAGAAAGAAAAGATAGAGTTGAGGATGCTTTGAATGCAACTAGAGCTGCCGTTGAAGAGGGTATTGTGACAGGTGGCGGTTGTGCTCTTCTATACGCTGCTCAAGAACTTGATAAAGTTAAAGCAAAAGGTGATGATCAAAAAGCAGGCGTGGATCTTGTTAGAAAAGCTTTAGAGTCTCCTATCAGACAAATTACCAAGAATGCTGGTGTAGATGGATCGGTCGTGGTTGGCAAATTATTAGAGCAGAAGAAAAAAACTCATGGATATGATGCTCAAAGTGAGGAATATTGCGATATGTTTGCAAAAGGTATCATAGACCCAGTCAAAGTTGTGAGAACTGCTCTACAAGATGCTGCTTCAATTGCAGGATTATTAGTAACTACAGAAGCAATGATCGCTGACAAACCAGAGGAAAAAGATGCTGCTGGCGGAATGCCTGGCGGAATGCCTGGTGGTATGGGCGGCATGGGAGGAATGGGTGGAATGGGAATGTAATCTTTCCAACCCAAATCAAAATTCAAAAAGGGCAGTTTTAACTGCCCTTTTTTTTACCCTAAGCAAAAATCTGCAATGAAGTTTGCAATGAATGTTCAATGAAGTTTTTATGTTCTTATGTGAGTTCAAAACATTAAAACAAATAAACTTTTTAAATTTAGTTTAAAGAAATCATTATAAATTGATCTTTAAAGATATTTTTTAATCATTATAAAATTATATCAGATGATTTTCCATAAAAATAAAAAATTGACTTTCATTTTGGTAACAGCAATTGTTTTGCTAATTTTTTATTTCTTAGCTGGTAATAAAAGTTTAAAAAAAATAATACCAAATGAAATTAAAAATATAATTTATAAATATGTTTTTCCTTATAAATTTATATCAGATCAAGATAAAATAATTTTTGAATTAAAAAAAGAACAGACAGATTTAGAAAATAAACTTTTTAAATTATCTTTACATAAAGAGTTAAATTTTAAAGAGTCTCAGACAGATATAAAAATAAGAAATTCAGATGATATTAATTTATCTAACAATTTTGTTTTAAAAAAATATAATATATTAAATGGTTTCTCTAGTGCCATTGATGCTAATGAAATACCAGGTGGTTATATAGATTTTCACCAAGATAATCTTTTAATTTTATCATCTAGAGGAATTTTGGGTTATGGAAAAACATCAGCCAAAAGTGAATTTTATTTTAAACAAATTGATAATAACTTAAATGATTTTTTAGCTCTTAAACAATTAGAAAAAGCCCCATTTTTTTCTTTCAGAGATATTTTGGTTTTTGATGACAAAATATTTATTTCATATGTAGAAGAAAAAAATGAAAACTGTGTTAATACAAGTGTACTTAAAGGTAAGATGAATTATGGATATATTAAATTTGAAAAATTATTTTCACCTGAAGAATGTATTCATATGACAGAAAATGTAGATAATGAATTTGTTGGAGTTCAATCAGGTGGTAGAATTATCAACTTTGATAATAATCATATTTTTTTTTCACTAGGAGAATTTAGAAGTAGATTTCTCGCTCAGGATTATAATAGTATAAATGGAAAAATAATTAAAATTAATATTAATAATTCGAATTATGAAATAATTTCTATGGGTCATAGAAATCCTCAAGGTTTATATTTTGACCATGATTATAATTTTTTAATAGAAACTGAGCATGGGCCTCTTGGTGGTGACGAGATAAATATAATTAATCTAAATGAAGTTAAAAAAGATAAAGTCTTAAACTTTGGCTGGCCGATTGTATCTACAGGAGAACATTACCAAAAAAATAAAGAAAAATATAAAAAATATCCACTGTATAAATCTCATGGTAAATATGGATTTGAAGAACCTAAAAAATCTTTTGTTCCTTCAATTGCTATCTCTGAAATTACAAAAATAAAAAAAAATAAATATGTAGTTAGTTCTTTAAAAGACAAATCTTTATATTTTTTTGAATTAAATGAAGCTCAAGAAATAATTAACTTAAATCGAGTAGAAGTTTTTAATAGAGTGAGAGACTTAAAGATGAAAGATAGTAAACTCTACCTATTCTTTGAAAAAGAAGCATCAATCGGCATAATTCGATTAAATTAAAAATGAGAAATATTGCTTGTATAATTTATATTATTAAGAGTTATTAACTTATGTCAAAAAGATACAGTGGAAAGTCATTTAAAGATTCGAGTGTAAAAAAGAAACCTAAATTAAGTTTTAAAGAAAAAAGAAAACTTAAAAAAGATAAACAAAAAAAAGCCAATTAATCATAAGTTATTTAAATTATTCAAGCCAGACATGATTTTTTTTAAGTTTTAATATCAAATTAAATATGTATAAGAGCCACAATTTATGAGCAACAATATAAGAAACATCACAATCATAGCCCATGTCGACCATGGTAAAACTACTTTGATAGATAATTTAATGAAACAAAGTGGATCATTTAGAGAAAATGAAGTCGTCGATGAAAGGTTAATGGATTCTGGGGAACTTGAAAAAGAAAGAGGAATTACAATTCTTGCAAAACCTGCATCTATAAATTGGAATAGTTCAAGAATTAATATTATTGATACACCTGGACACAGAGATTTTGCAGCAGAGGTTGAAAGAGTTTTAAGTATGGCTGATGGAGCTCTTTTATTAATTGACTCTGCAGAAGGGGTAATGCCTCAAACAAAATTTGTTTTATCGAAAGCATTAAAACAAGGTTTAAAGCCAATCGTAGTTATTAATAAATTAGATAAAGCAGATCAAAGAGCCAATGAAGTATTGGATGAAACTTTTGATCTTTTTGTAAGTTTAGACGCTAATGAAGAACAATTAGATTTTCCTGTTTTATATGCAAGTGGAAGATCTGGGTGGGCAGATCATGAAGTTGATGGACCAAGAGAAAATTTAAATCCTTTATTAGACTTAATAGTGGAACACGTTAAACCGGCTGATTTAGACAAGACTAAACCTTTTGCAATGTTATCAACATTACTTTATTCAGACAGTTTTTTAGGTAGAAGCCTAGTAGGTAGAATTACACAAGGCACAGCAAAAGCAAATCAACCAATCAAAGCTATTAATTTAAATGGCGAAAAAGTTGATGAAGGAAAATTAACAAAGATTTTTAGATATGAAGGAACTAAAAAAGTCCCAATTGAAATTGGAGAAGCTGGAGATATTGTTGTTGTAGCAGGATTAGAAAAAGCAAATGTTGCAGATACAATTTGTAATATGGAAGTAAATGATCCTATACCAGCAACTCCTATAGATCCTCCAACAATGTCGATTACTATAACTGTTAATACTTCTCCGTTAGCAGGTACTGAAGGTAAAAAACTTACTAGTACACAAATAAGAGAAAGATTAGTTCAAGAGGCACAAAACAATGTTGGGATAACTTTTTCAGAAAATCAGGATAAAGATGCATTTGTTGTAAGTGGACGAGGTGAGCTTATGTTGGAAATACTTCTTACTCAAATGAGAAGAGAAGGTTTTGAAATGACTGTAAGTCCTCCAAAAGTCTTATATAAAACAGATGATCAAGGAAACAAACTTGAACCAATTGAAGAAATTACAATGGATTTAGACGAAGAACACTCTTCAAAAGTAATTGACTCGATGAATAGAAGAAAAGGCAAATTAATTGAGTTAAAAGATACAGGTACAAATAAGAAAAGATTAATATTTCATGCACCTACTAGAGGTTTAATGGGATACACAAGTAGATTTCTAACTCTTACTAAAGGTGAAGGTGTAATAAATAGAATTTTTCACGACTACGGTCCTTTTGAAGGAGAAATGGAAGGTAGAAGAAATGGTGCATTAATTGCAATGGAACAAGGAAAAGCAGTAGCTTTTGCAATCTTCAACCTTCAAGCAAGAGGAGAAATGTTTGTTACACATAATGATCCAGTTTATCCAGGTATGATTGTTGGATTATCACCAAAACCAGGTGATATGATAATTAATGTTATGAAAGGAAAAAAATTAACAAATATGAGAACGCAAGGAACAGATGAAAATGTAGTTCTTACTCCTGTAAGGAAAATGTCAATAGCTGAACAACTAAGTATGCTTAATACTGATGAGGCATTAGAAATTACACCTGATTCTTGTAGATTGAGAAAAGGAATTCTTGACCCCCACGAAAGAAAAAGAAACGAAAAAAATAGTGCGGCTGCCTAGTTAAAAATTTTATCTACTAAAAATAAACCTAAAGCAACGCAAGGACCTATTCCGAATGCGAATAATAAAGTTCCAACACCTACTGTTCCTCCTAAATACCATCCAATACTAACTACAGAAATTTCTAATGTTGCTCTCACAACAGCTATAGGAAAATTTGTTATTTTTTGTAATCCTATCATAAGCCCATCTCTAGGACCGGCTCCTAAATTTGAAACTAAATATATACCCCCACCTACTCCAACCATAATGACAGAGATTACAGCTAAAATTAATTGATATAAATAATTTGAAGGTGTAGGAACATACTTAATACAAAGATCAATCATAATTGCAATTATCAAAGCATTAAGAATTGTGCCCATTCCTGGTTTTTGTCTAAGTGGTATCCATAAAAGTAAAACAACAATACTTATTAATAACGTGATAGTTCCAATACTTAAATTAACATTTAAGGAAATACCTTGAGCTAAAACACTCCAAGGAGAAGCTCCTGTGAAAGAAACAATTAACAAACCTTCACCTAATCCAAACAAAGATAAACCAAAACATAAGAAAAAAAATGTAGAAAATTTTGGTTTTAAATTTAATGGTTTTTCTGAAGTCCAGTTAACTTTTGGAATTTTTTTTATTTTTAAAAACATAAATATGATAAACTATATCTATAAATGAAAAATTTTTTAGTTGTTTTACTTGCAATATTTTTTTCATCAATTTCTTTAGCTCATATAGGTCATTATAACAAATTTGATAAAATAGAAATGGAGATCTTGAGAAATAATGAAGTAATTGGATATAATAATTATTTTTTTGAGAGAGACGGTGAAACAACAACAGTTAAAAATCAATATAAATTTGAAGTAAAATTACTATCTGCAACAATTTTTAAAGTGGAGGGATATGGAGAAGAAATATATTTAAATGATCGTTTAATTTCATTTCAATCAAAAACACTTCAAAATAAAAAAGAAAAATTTGTAAGCTTAAAATTAGATAATAGTAATAAAAAATTTAATATTAAAGGATCTTCATATTCGGGTGAAGCTTCTCTAAAAAGTATTATTGGAAATTGGTGGAGTCACAAAATTTTACAAGCAGAAAGTCAGATAAGTCCTATTTCTGGAAGCATAAAAGAACAATTAGTTACATTTATTGGCAAGGAAAACGTTGCTATCAATGGAAAAGAATTTGAAACTGATCATTTTAAACTTACTTCTAAAGATATGTCACTTCCAGAAGACAAAAGACTTAATTTTGATATATGGCTTGATAAGAAAACTTTGGTAATAGTTAAAGTTACTTATGAAAGAATGGGAAATTGGGAGTATAGGCTTAAAAATATTGAATAAATTTATTTACTAATTTTGTTAAAAAGATCGTTTGCACTTATCCATCCTGCCTCCAACCTAGGTCCCACAAACCAATCAGCACATACTCCTAAATTAATTTTTTTGTTCCAATAACTTTTAATTTTTAAAGATTTTGAATTTGATGAATACATCCATCCATGATTTAAAGAAAATAGAATATTAGTTTTTTTAATACCAGTAAGATCAAAAAATCTATTAATTAAAATTTTTGAATTCAAATCTTTATTTTCTTTGTTTTTCATTATTTTTTTATTTGCCCACTTTGATGTACTTTGAAGTGTCCATAGATCATAAATACTTTTAAATCTTAACTTACTATTTTCTTTAGCAGCCCAACCCAAAATTTCATCATCAAATAAAAAACTACTTATATTTTTTCCAGTTTTTTTTATTTTTATCATGACTGTAATATTTGCATCCATTTTAATTTTTTTTTTGATAAATGAATGATTAATAAATTTTTTTGCTAATTTAACTAATTGAGGATACGGACATGTTAAAATAAGATTATCATAAGATTTATTGTCACCATCAGAAAAGGTAAGTTTCCATTTGTTTTTATTGTAATCAATTTTTTTTAATTCTTTTTGAAAATTACAATTAATTTTTTTTAATAAAAACTTGCTAATATCATTATTTCCTAGTCTACCAATAATTTTTTGATGGTTTTTGTTTTCTTTTATTTTTTTATTTTTAAAAATATGTCGACCTTTCCAACTTTTTAATATTTTTTTTGCTAAAAGTTTTGTTGTAAATTTTTGAAATTCATCACTCTTAGGGGATATATATTGAACACCATGATCAAACCCAATTTTTTGATCTAACCTTTTAAATGATGATCTGCCACCAGGACCTCTTGCTTTATCATAGAGATCTACAGAATGTTTCTTATTTAATAAGTTCGCAATTGTAGCTCCAGATATTCCCGATCCAATGACACAGTAAGTGCTCATTTACCTGCAACTGTCATTCCCTCTATCATCATTGTCGGTGAGTTGACGGAATATTCAAAATCTAAATCACTAGCTAAAGTTATATTTTTGAACATATCTTTAAAATTTCCAGCAATTGTTATTTCATTTACGGGAAATTTAAATTCGCCATTTTCAATTAAGAATCCTGTTGCACCAACTGAATAATCTCCAGTAACCAAATTACTTCCATGGCCTATTGTTTCAGTTACATAAATATGTTTTGAGTTAATTTTTAGTAAATCTTCGAAACTAATTTTTCCATTATCAAAATATAAATTAGTTGTCCCACCACATCTTCCATTTGATTTTAAATTAAGTTTCTTTCCATTGTAAGTATCGACTAAATAATTTTTTAAAATACCATTTTGTATAAGATTTAAAGTATCTGATTTTACTCCTTCAGAATCAAAAATTTGAGATCCAACTCCTTTGTTCATGTCTGGTTTATCAATTACATTTATTGTTTCTGAAAATATTTGTTCATTGATTTTATCCTTAAGAAAAGAAGTTCCTCTTGCAATGGCATTTGAAGATATCGCGCCTGCAAATGCACCTAGCATTCCTTTTGCTATCCTTTTGTCAAATATAATGCTTATTTTTTCACTGCCAATTTTGTTCGGGCTTAATTTTCTTATAGTTTGCTCAGAAGCTTTTTCACCAAGTTCTTTTGCACCTTTAATATCTGATAAATGACGTTTGCTTGTAAATTCATAATCTCTCTCCATACTATTTTCATCTTTAGCAACCGTAACGCAAGAAGCGCTAAATGAAGATGATTTATATCCATTACAAAATCCATCACTATTAGCTAAAATAAAATTAGATTTATTTTCAGTAAAACTAGATTCTGTATTTACAATTTTTTCTTCTGAAGACGCAACACTCTCAAGCTCCTTTAAATAATCAATTTTTTTTTCATTATCAAAGTGTGTTTCGTCATATAAATTTAAATTTTTAATTTCTTTAGCTAAAAGTTCTTTATCTGGTAAAGAATTAAATTCATCCTCAGGGGTATTTTTGGTTGTTTCAAAACATTTTTCTATTAGGGTTTTAATGTTATCATCTAACAAGTTTGACGAAGAAATTGACGATCTTTTTTTTCCTAAATAAGTTTCAATGCTTATTGCTAATCCATCAGATCTATTTGACTCGTCCAACGTATTGTTTCTAAAATTTACTGTTTCAGAAATTGAATGACCAACTGTTACACTTGATCCAGTTGCACCTAACTTTTTAGCTAAATCTAAGCAATATGAAGCTTTTGATTTTAAATATTCTTGATCCTTAACCATGATTTAAAGTTTTGTTCCACCAACAGTCATTTTATCGATTAAGATTGAGGGCTGAGCAACTCCAACGGGTACTCCTTGTCCAGCTTTACCACAAGTTCCGATACCAGGATCTAACATCATATCGTTTCCAACCATTGAAACTTCTTTTAGAATTGACGGACCATCACCAATTAATGTAGCTCCCTTTATTGGTGAACCAATCTTTCCATTATTGATTTCGTATGCCTCAGTACAATTAAAAACAAATTTTCCTGATGTAATGTCAACTTGTCCTCCTCCAAAACTTACTGCAAAAATTCCTTTATCTACTGATTTAATCATTTCTTCTTGGGTTTGATTTCCACTCAACATCATAGTGTTTCTCATTCTTGGCAAAACAACGTGTCTATAATTTTCTCTTCTCCCTGAACCAGTGGATTTTGTATTCATCAATCTTGCATTTAATCTATCTTGCATAAAATTCTTTAATATCCCATTTTCAATTAATACTGTTTTTTCTGTTGGTGTACCTTCATCATCAATAGTTAAACTACCTCTTCTATTATCAATTGTTCCGTCGTCAACAATCGTTACACCTTCACTGGCAACTTTTTGGCCCATAAGATCATGAAAAGCGGATGTTTTTTTTCTATTAAAATCTCCTTCTAAACCATGTCCAATTGCTTCATGAATTAAAATAGCTGGCCATCCAGGACCTAGAACCACCTTCATTTCTCCTGCTGGTGCAGGTTTACTTTCTAAATTGACTGACGCAATTCTAAAGGCTTCCTCACATACTGTTTTCCAATTATCATTTTTTAAATATTCATCATAAGATTGTCTTCCACCTATTCCATATACGCCAGTTTCTTTTCTTCCGTTTTTCTCTAACATCACTGATACATTAAATCTAATTAATGGTCGGACATCCGTTAATACTTCACCACCTGATCTGATAATCTCGATAGATTTTTGTTCACCTGCAAAACTTGTAGTAACTTGCTTTACTGAATTATCTTTTTTTCTTAAATATTCATTTACTTTATTTAAAACTTCTAATTTTGAATTTAATGTTTTTTGCTCTAATGGATTAATATCTTCATAAAATTTTTTATTAGATCTTGAAATATCATGATTATACGTACCTTTCATCGACTTCAGAGTAGATTTTAAATTTTCAGAAGATTTTTTTAGTGAATCTTTTGATATTTCATTAGAGTGAGAATAAGCAACTACCTCTCCTGTAATTGCTCTAAATCCAAAACCTAAATCTGAGCTATAACTTGAGCTTTTAATTTTATTATCATCCAATAAAATTGATTCGGATTTAGTGTCCTCTAAGTATAGTTCACCATCATCGCAATTTAGCAAGGTATCAGATACTATTTTATCAGCATCTTTTCTGGATAGATCGGATTTATCAAAAAAATTACTCACTTGCTTTAAATAGTAGTTAATTATTAATTTTCAACTAATCATTTGGCGCATTTACATGTTTATTTTTAAAGTTAGTATAAATTTATGAAAGTTTATTTTAATAACTCATGCAAAATCTGCAGATCAGAAATCAATATGTATAAAAAAGAAAATATTGAGGATATTGATTGGATAGATATTACAGATAACAAAGATGCAGAAAAAGAAACTTCTAAAAATGATAAAGAGCTTTTAAGAAGATTACACATCAAAGAAAACGACCAAGTGATTGAAGGTGCAGAGGCTTTTCTTTATGTTTGGAAGAAGATACCAAAATATAAATTCTTATATAATTTTTTTAAATTGCCAGTTATATTTACTATTTTTAAATATGGATATGAAATAGCTGCGTATTTTCTATATTTGAAAAATAAAAAACAATTAAAAAATTAATTTAGAAAAAATATTAAAATCTGACTTAATAAAGACATTGAAAGAATAAACATAATTAAAACTACAGAGTACATAAGAGTAATAATTTTATTTCTTTTTCTTCTCAATCTTACAAAATTTTTGTCATCTAAATCCGATATATCTCTTTCACCATCAACTTCATAATCATAACTCCATCTCCAAGTTGATTGTCCTAATCTTTCATCCTGACTATTAAAGTAACTAATCCAAGCAAGTATATACTTTAACAGCACATACAAAATCAACATCCCAATTATTCCAAAAAACATAACTAATAATACTTAATTTAGATCTAATAATTAATTGTTATTTTTTTCTCTTTTTTTTGCAATTAATTGGGTTAACGAATCCACCATATTGTCAGAAGCTTTGAATATTTCATTATTTTTAAATTCGTGAGATATATTTTTCTCAGGATTGGTTTTATCTTCAATAACTATTCCTTCATCTGGAGAATTATTTTTAATATAAATTAACAATAGCCATTCCTCATCAGGAGCTTCATCCCACTTTATAAATATTTCTCCTGTCTCAAATCTTCTATCGATACATCTAAAAATAGACATATGTCTAGTAATGTGTCTCTTATTTAACTGAAAAACTAAACTACTGGCGCTTCTATAAAAACTTTCAAGGGCAAACTCAATTTTTTGTCTTGCCAATGTATATTCTTTTTCTTTCCTTAATAATGTTTCCCTGTCTTCATCACCTTGAATTTTTACTCCTAATGCCTCTACTCTCTCTCTTATTTTTTGATCTCTTATTATTCGATATTTCTCTTTTAACTTCTCAATTCTCTGTTGAAGTCCTGCATAATCTTCTCTTTTTTCTTTTAATGAAATTTTTTCTAATTTTTCTAATTCTTTAACTTCCCTTACTCTGAATTTTTCAATCTGTTTTTCTAATTTTAATTGTTGTAAAAATTTCTTTTGCTTTTCAGCTTGTTCAATTCTTAATAAAGCCTGCTCTTTTCTTAAAAATAATTTAATTTCCTTTGTTCTTTGTTTTTCTAATCTTATCTCTTCTTTTAATACTTGTTCATTTAGTTTTAATTTTAGTTCTCGCTCCTTCTGCTTTGCTTCCTGTAAAGCTAGTTTTTCCTGTCTTTCTTGCTCCTGTTTTTCGAGTTTAATTCTTCTTTGTTCATCTTTTTTAAGAACTTTGTAGTTACTGATTGTTTCAGAAATTTTATCAAAAAAAGCTTGGATATATT
>CACBDD010000011.1 GCA_902537905.1 uncultured Pelagibacteraceae bacterium
TTATTAAATTTAATTGGAAAAAAAAGATTATTGATACCAATACCTTTGCCAGTAGCTCAACTGTCAGCGAGATTTTTTGAAATAATGCCAAAGCCAATTTTGACTAGAGATCAATTAAAACTTCTAAAATATAATAATGTTTTATCTGGTAAATATAAATCAAATTCAGACATAGGAGTTCCAAGCTTGAGATACTTCGATGAAGAAGTTAAAAAATATTGTTATATGTGGAGGGAAGGTGGTCAATTTTCCACAGAAAAATATAATTCAGAAGATAATATGAATATTAAAACGAATTAAAATTTTAGGCAGATTGAATTTTTTTTTCAATAAATTCTGGAACTTCCTCTTTTTCTGTAACTTCTTCTTTTTTACCTTTTGGTTGATATGCATAAAGTAAATGAAGTTTACAATAAGAGAAATCTTTTAGGGAAGATCTTCCACAAAAATAAAATGATTTTTCATCTGGATGACCTATGGGCCATTTACAGGAACTTTCGTCTAGCTCTTCTAATTGTTTAGGATTTTCTGGTTCAAAATCTTTTTCTATTATTAAAGACTTAAATTTACTTTTACGACCTCTTTTAGATTTTGTAATGTTTTCATCAATGGAATTTTCAAAATTTTTATTAGATGTTGCAGTTCTAGTTTTGATTTTTGCTGAAAGATTTAATCTATGAGCTTTACCAATCACAGCGTTACGACTTATGCCACCTATAATCTCAGCTATTTGGCTAGCCGTATTACCTTTGCCCCATAATTCTTTTAACTTTGAAACTTTCTCCTCAGTCCAGCTCATATCTATATGTTGTGTTTAATATTTATAAAATGACAATATACTGTTATTAATTTAATTGAAACAATCAAAAAATTAGAGTTATCAACAATAAAAGCCTAATTTAGGTGCATTTAGGTTTTCAATCATAACTTGTATCTATGAAATAAAATTTATAAAAACAAATTTAATTTATGAGTAATTTAGCAAAAAATTATAACAGAAAAAAAATTTCATTTAGTTATGGTAAAGGAGCTTACCTATACTCTACAGATGGTAAAAAATATCTTGATTTTGTCATGGGTATTGCGGTCAATTCTTTAGGTCATGCACATCCAACTTTAGTAAAAACAATTAATAAGCAATCAAAAAAGCTATGGCATGTATCAAATGCTTTCCAAATTCCTGAGGGAGAAAGTTTAGCAAAAAAGCTATGTAAAAAGACTTTCGCTGATTATGTAATGTTTCAAAATAGTGGAGCAGAAGCTACAGAGGCAGCAATTAAAGTTGCTAGAAGATATTTTTTTTCAATAGGCAAAGAAAATAAAAATAGAATTCTATGCATTAAAAATTCATTCCACGGAAGAACATTAGCTGCAATTTATGCGAGTGGATCAAAGAAAATGACAGAAGGATTTGGTCCTAAAGTGAAAGGCTTTGATCATTTTACTTTTGGAGACCACACAGCATTAGAAAAGAAAATTACAAGAGATACTGCAGCTATAATGGTTGAAACGATAATGGGAGAGGGAGGAATTAAAGTCATTCCTGACTTCTGTTTAAAAGAACTTAGAAAATTATGTGATAAGAAAAAAATTCTTTTAATTCTGGATGAAGTTCAATGTGGAATAGGTAGATCGGGAGATTTTTTTGCATTTGAAAAATCTAAAGTAAAACCAGACATAGTCCCAATAGCCAAAGGAATTGGAGGTGGGTTTCCAATAGGAGCGGTTCTTATGAATAAAAAAGTAGCTGCAGGAATGGTACCTGGAACTCACGGATCTACATTTGGAGGCAATCCATTAGCTATGTCAGTTGGTAATAAAGTAATGGATATAGTTTCAAGTAAAAAGTTTTTAAATAATGTAAAAAAATTATCTAAATATTTCTTATCAAACCTTAATAAAATTAAAGAAAAATATCCTAATATCATTAAACAAATAAGAGGCAGAGGTTTTTTAATTGGAATACAGCTACATAAAGATCAGACAAAATTTATAAAAAAATTAATGGATGATAAATTATTAACGATACGTGCTGCAGAAAATGTTGTACGTATTTTGCCACCACTTAACGTTAAGAAAAATGAGATTGATGAAGCTTTAAAGATTATAAATAAAGTTTGCAGTAAATTAAAATAATTATGAAACATTTTATAAATCTAAAAGATATTCCCAGTAAAGATTTGAGAAAAATAATTACTGATGCAAAAAAAAGAAAAAGTTCTAGAAAAAAACTTAATACTCTAGAGATAGATAAAGGTGCTCCATTAAAAGGTAAAATTTTGATTCAAATGTTTGAAAAACCAAGCTCAAGAACAAGAATTAGCTTTTATTTAGCTATAAAACAACTTGGAGGAGGTACTTTAACACTGAGATCTAATGAACTTCATTTAGGACAAGGTGGTGAAAGTATATCTGATACTGCAAGAGTTCTCTCAACATATGGGGATGGATTTATGTTGAGAACAGATAGTGATAAAAAAATTGAGGATTTTAAAAAATATTTATCTATTCCAGTCATTAATGGTTTGAGCCCATCTTCTCATCCAACTCAAGTACTTTCAGATGTTTTTACAGTTGAGGAGATTACAAAAAAACCAATTTCCAAATTAAATATTTGCTGGATTGGAGATTCAAATAATGTTTTGGATAGTTTAATCGCTGCTTCAGTTAAATTTTCTTTCAAATTAAGCATTGGTTGTCCCAAAAATTTTGAACCAGGAAAAGAAGTAAGAAGTTGGGTGAAAAAAAATAAAAGAAAAATTTATATTTACAACGATCCAAAAAAAGCTGCTAGTGGAGCTGATGTAATTTTTTCTGATAAAGTTATTTCGTTAAATGACAAAGTAAACAAAAAGAAAAAAATTCAAGCATTTAATAAATTTAAAATTGATAAAAAATTAATGAGTTTTGCAAATAAGAATTGTATTTTTTTACATTGTCTACCCAGAGGTAATGAGGTGTCTGATGATATTTTCTTAGGAAAAAAATCTCATGTATGGGTACAAGCTCTTAATAGAGTTCATGTTCAAAAAAGTATACTTTTGTATTGTTTTGGAAAATTAAGGTAGTGAAACTGGGCTATCTGAATTTTCATTAAGATATTTAATTACTGACGCTCTATCTGCTTCTTTTCTTAAACCTGCAAAAGCCATTTTAGTTCCTTTGATCCATTTAGCAGGTTTAGTTAAATAACCGTTAAGCTCTTCGAGTGTCCATTCTTTTTCATAAGCAGCTAATGCTTTTGAATATTTGTAATCTTCAACTGATCCAACTTTCCTTCCAACAACATTATACAAAGCTGGACCTATAGCATTTTTTCCACCTTTAATTATTGAGTGACAGGCTGCACATTTTTTAAAAATTTTCTCTCCGCTCGCTATATCTCCCATTGCCATTAAAGCAGCAATATCGACTTTCTCATCTTCAGCAGTTTTTGTTGAAGATGATGCAGTTGAGACCTGTTCAACTTCTACTGCATAACCTGGGGTTTCAGGCTTCTCTACATGAAAAATTACGTCAGATAATTTTCCTATACCAATAACAATAAGTGCAACCATTAGGACTGCAGCAACAATTTTGTTTATTTCAAAAGAATCCATTTTTATAAATTTAATTTTGAACGTATAACATGATAAATTAAAATTTGACTAAAATTTAATGTATAAATTTGCCTCTATTTTAATTAGTGATTAATGAAAACTCTTATAATTATACCTTCTAGATTATCAGCAACTAGGCTTCCAGGAAAACCTTTATTAAAAATCAACGACATTTCAATTATTTCACATGTATTTAACAAGGCAAAAGAGACAAATATTGGAGAGGTAATAGTGGCAGCTGAGGATCAAGAGATTGTAAATGATGTAAAAAAAAATGGAGGAAAAGCTATTTTAACAAGCAATAAACATAAAACTGGTACAGACCGAATATATGAAGCTTATGAACAACTTAAATTAGATAATATTGATTTTATAATGAATATTCAGGGTGATGAACCAGCAATTAATATTCAGGATATTATTAACTTAAACCAAATGATGATAAATCATAAAGCGGAAATAGGAACCTTGGCTGCTAAAATACAAAATAAATCAGATCTAACAAATGAAAATATAGTTAAAGTTATTACTCAAAATAATTTAGAAGATGATCCGTTTTCTCAAGCAAAAAAATTTTTAAGGAAATCTGAAGATGCATTAAATATTTATCATCATATTGGAATTTACTGTTATTCATCTGAAATTCTTAAAAATTTTGTTGAATTAGCACAATCAAAAAATGAAATTGAAAATAGATTAGAACAACTAAGAGCTCTAGATAATAATATTAAAATAAATGTTGCTTTAGCAAGTGAAGCACCTATAGGAGTTGACACAGAGGAAGATTATCTGGCCTTAAAAAAAATAATGGAATATAAGTCCTGATGGGTAAAATATATTTTCAAGGAACATTTGGAGCCTATTCTCATTTAGCAGCAGTATCAATTGACCCTGATGCTGAAATTTTGCCTTGTAAAACTTTTGATGATTGTTTTAATAAAGCTTCGGAAGAACCTGATTGTAGAATAATAATACCAGAATCTAACAGAATTACTGGAAATATAGGTATAGAATATTTAATCTTTAAACATAGATTAAATATCTACCAAGAGCACTTTCAAAAAATTGAACATAATTTATTAGGTCAACCAGGTGCTAAACTTTCTGATATAAAAGAAGTTTATTCTCATGCACAGGGTTTGTCACAATGTTCAATTTTTATAAAAGCAAATAATATTGCTGAACATATTAGGGCAGACACAGCTGGATCAGCAGAAATGATTTCTAAAACAAAAGATAAGAAACAAGCAGCAATAGCATCATCTTTAAGTGCCGAAATTTATAATCTAGATATAATAAAGAAAAATATAGAAAACGAGAGTGGAAATTTAACAAGGTTTCTTGTTATGGGAAAAAATATATCTCAACCTGAGTTTGGAAATAAAAAATATATAACTTCATTTTTATTTAAACTAAAAAGTAAACCTGCAGCTCTTTATCAATCGCTTGGAGGATTTGCTATCAATGGAGTAAATCTTACTAAGCTTCAAAGTTATCCAGAAAAAAATTCTTTCGATTCTTATTTTTTCTTATGTGATTTAGATGGACATATTGAAGATCCAAAGGTTCAAAAATCTCTTGAAGAGCTAGGCTTACATTGTGAGGATTTTCACGTTCTAGGTGTTTTTGAAGCTGATAGTTTGAGACAAAAAAAATAATAATCTTTTCTTGTAGATTAGAAATTTTAACTGCTATAATAGATTTGGAGGCTAGAGGTGGATGCTGCTTGAACCCGACCAGATCCTAACGGAAGCAGTCGTAGAGACAGTTATTCAGGTTCTAGTCTCCTTAAAAATTTATGAATAATAACTCAAAAGTATTAGCCCTTAAATATAGACCTCAAATATTTGATGATCTTATTGGCCAGGAAGTTGTTGCTGAAACAATTATTAATTCGATAAAAGCTGACAAAGTACCTAATGCATATTTGTTTACGGGTATTAGAGGGATTGGAAAAACTACAACTGCAAGAATTGTAGCAAAAGCCCTGAATTGCTCAAATGGTATTGAAAAAATGTGTGATGATAATTTGTGTGAAAATTGTCAGTCAATCGCAAACTCAAGTCACATTGATGTACTTGAAATGGATGCAGCGAGCAAGACAGGGGTAGATGATGTTAGAGATTTAATTGAGTTTTCTAGATACGGACCAACTTCCGCGAAGTATAAGATTTTCATAATCGATGAAGTTCATATGTTAAGTAAACAAGCATTTAATGCTTTATTAAAAACATTAGAAGAGCCACCCTCATACTTAAAATTTATATTTGCTACAACAGAAATAAAAAAAATTCCTATAACAGTCGTTTCAAGGTGTCAACGCTTTGATCTTTCAAGGATCAAATCTTCTGAATTGCTAGATTTTATTAAAAAAATAAAAGATAAAGAAAACGGTAAAGTTACGGATGATGCTCTAAAATTAATTGTAAAAATATCTGAAGGCTCAGTAAGAGATGCATTATCTCTATTAGATAGAGCATTATTGAGTTTAGATACTGATAAAGAACTTGATTTAAGTTCTGCTCAAAAGATTTTTGGTTATTTTGATAAATCTCAACTAATTGATTTGTTTGAATTGATATTAAGAGGAGAAGAAGAAAAGGTAATAAAAATTTATCGAAAAATTTATGATCAGGGAGTTGAACCAAAAATATTTTTAAATGATTTTTTAGAACTATTATATTACTTTAAAAATATAAATTCTCTATCTTTAGAAAGCACTAACTTTTCTCTTAATGATGAAGAATTTAACAAAATAAAAAATATTTCTAATCAAATCCAACCAGAAGTATTAATTTTGTTTTGGCAGTTTTCTGTCAAATCATTAGAAGAATTAGATATTGTTTCAAATCAACATTTATCAATTGAAATGTTTTTAATTAGAATAATGCACTTAAGTTCTGTAAAACAAATTAAACAATTAGATACAAAACCTAAACAAGAAAATTTAACTAGCAAAATTGAAACAAATGCAGAGACTAAAATTATTGATCAAATAAAAAATATCTCTCAAGAAGAAAAAAAGAATCCAGAATTACAAACAGAAGTTAAAGCAGAAATCAAAACTCTAATTAATTCTTTTGATGAATTAATTGCTATTTGTACAAGTAAAAAAGAATTAAAACTTAAATTTGAATTAGAGAAAAATGTCAATTTGGTTAAATTTGAAAAAAATAGGATTGAGATTTCATTTAATGACAGTCTTGATAAAGATTTTGTAAAAGATCTTTCAACAAAGCTATTTGAATGGACAAAAGAAAGATGGATTATCACACTCAGTAAATCAAAAGGAGATATCTCAATTAGAGAAAAGAAAGAAAATGAAAAAAAAATATTAATTGAAAAAGCTAAACAAACTGAAATTTATAAAAATTTTATGGAAAACTTTCCTGATGCAGAACTAGTGGATGTTAAATCGATAAGTAAGGAGGACAAAGATAATGACTGATTTTAATAAAATATTAGACAAAGCAAAAGAACTTGAGGCAAAAATGAAAGAGAGTCAGCAAAAAATAAAGGAAATTAGAGTAGAGGGTGTTTCTGGTTCAAATTCAGCAAAAATCGTCTTAGATGGAGAAGGTGAAATGCAATCAATTAAACTATCAGATGAAATAATGAAAGAAGACAAATCAATAATAGAAGATTTAATTGTAGCTGCGCATAATAACGCCAAATCACAATTAAAATCGAAAACATCAGAAGAAATATCAAAAGCTACAGGTGGATTTGGAATACCTGGTTTTAAGTGGCCACTATAGTAGATGCAAAATATTAACGAGATTGAGGAATTAATAAAATTAATTTCAAAACTTCCTGGTTTGGGACCAAAATCTGCTAAAAGAATTGTTTTAAAACTCATTAACAATCGTGATGAATTAGTAAAACCAATGGCAAATACATTGGTTCAAGTCTATAAAAATGTAACTAGATGTAATTCTTGTGGTTCACTTAAGTCAATTTCAACTGGATGTATAAATTGTGAAAATACAAAAAATAAATATTCAAAGATTTGTGTAGTAGAAGATATTGCTGATCAATGGTCGATTGAAAATTCAAATATTTATCAAGGATATTTTCATATTCTGGGAGGCACCATTTCATCAGTAGGTCAAAGAAAAGAGGATTTGCTTGTAAATTCGCTAGTTGAGAGAGTTAATAGAGATAAAATTGAGGAAGTTATATTAGCTACAAGTGCAACTGTTGAAGGTCAAACTACTGCTTACTACATTCAAGATAGCTTAAAGAATTCTAAAGTAAAAATTACAAAACTTGCACAAGGTTTACCTGTAGGTGGTGAAATTGAAAGTTTAGACGATGGGACTTTATTTTCTGCTTTTAAAAATCGGTCTAATCTAGTTTCTAATTCAGATTAGACTTTTTACTAAGTCTATTTAAATGCAGTAAAGGTTCAGTATAACCAGATGGTTGTTCTTTTCCTTTAAACACCAAATCACAAGCAGTTTGAAAAGCAACTGAATTATCAAAGTTATCACTCATTTTTATATAATTAGTGTCATTTTTATTTTGATCATCTACAATTTTAGCCATGTCTTTTAGAATTTCTACAACTTGAATTTTTGTTGTAATTCCGTGATGTATCCAATTTGCAATGTGTTGAGATGAAATTCTAAGTGTGGCTCTATCTTCCATCAAACCTACGTTATTAATATCTGGTACTTTGGAGCATCCAACTCCTTGATCTATCCATCTGACAACATAACCTAATAAAGTTTGAGCTGAGTTAGAAATTTCTTTATTAATTTCATCTACAGACCAATTTGGTCTATCAGCAGTAGGTATTGTTAAAAGATCATCAAGCTTTGCTTGTTCTCTATTTTTAATTTTTTGTTGTTCATTAAAAATATTTATTTCATGATAATGTAGCGCATGCAAAGCAGCAGCAGTTGGAGATGGAACCCATGCACAATTTGCACCTGCTTTTAAATGTCCAGTTTTTTGCTCCATCATATCTTTCATTTTATCAGGCATTGCCCACATTCCTTTACCAATTTGAGCTTTCCCAGAAAATCCACATTTTAAACCAATATCAACATTGTTCTTTTCATAAGCTGCAATCCATTTTGAAGTTTTCATGTCACCTTTTTTAATCATTGGACCAGCTTCCATAGAGGTGTGCATTTCATCACCAGTTCTGTCTAGAAAACCTGTATTTATAAAGAAAACTCTATTTTTTAACGATCTAATGCACTCTTTTAAATTAGCTGAGGTTCTTCTTTCTTCGTCCATTATTCCAATCTTACAGGTGTATTTTGGTAAACCTAAAACTTCTTCTACTTGAGAGAAAAGTAAATCTGTAAATGCAGTTTCATCCGGCCCATGCATTTTTGGTTTTACGATATAAATAGAGCCAGTTCTTGAATTAGTTTTTTTCTTAATATCATGAAGTGCAGCAGCTGTAGTAATGAACGCATCCATTATTCCTTCTGGAACTTCACTTCCATCTTTTAAAATTATTGAAGGATTAGTCATTAAGTGACCAACATTTCTAACAAGCAGCAAACTTCTTCCATGAAGTTTTAAACCTTTTCCATCTTTTGAAACATAGCTTCTGTTAGGGTTAAGTTTTCTTTCAAATAATTTTCCTTCTTTTTCAAATTTTGATTTTAGATCACCTTTCATCAGACCTAGCCAATTTCTATAACAGATAATTTTATCTTCCGCATCTACTGCAGCTACACTATCTTCGTTATCACAGATAGTTGACACTGCAGATTCTAAAATGATATCACTAATTCCAGCATGATCTTGTTGGGCAGCAAAAGCTCTTGAGTCTTTTAAAATCTCTATATGTAAATTGTTATTTTTTAAAATTATAGCAGCTGGGTTATCTGCTTCACCTCTGTGACCGATAAATTTATTTTCATCTACCAAGTCATAAATATCAGCACCTTTTAAAGCTTTAAATTTTCCATACTTAACTGCAAAACTAGTAATTTTTTGCCAACTCAATCCTGCTAATGGGAAATATTTATCTAAAAAGTTTCTTCCATACTTAATTACCATTTCACCTCTTAATGGATCGTATCTTTCAGATACACTATCTTCTGATTGTTCAATTACATCTGTTCCATACAGACTATCGTATAAGCTCATCCATCTTGCATTAGCTGCATTTAATGCGTATCTTGCATTCATTACCGGCACCACAAGTTGAGGTCCAGCAATATTAGTTATTTCCTCATCAACATTTTGAGTTGTTATTTCAAAATCATCACCCTCTTCTTTTAAATAACCAATTTCTGTTAGAAATTTTTTATATTCTGACAAATTAAATTCATTTCCCTTATTTTTTATATGCCATTTATCTATTTGTTTTTGCAAGTCTTCTCTTAAATTTAATAATTCTTTATTTTTAGGTGCTAATTCATTAACTGTTTTCTCAAAACCTGACCAAAATTTATCAACAGAAAGATTTGTATCTTTTAATAGCTCATCGCTAATAAAATGAGAAAGTTTTTCAGATACTTTTAAAGAATTTATATTTATATATTTTTCCTGCATATCACCAAAATTACCCCATCTGTATTTTTGCCTGAGAGTTTTGCTCCTTCGGCGGAATTAATTCTCTTTCCAGAGTGTTATGCAACTATCGGTCCTTTTTACCTGAGAGTTTCCGGGGTGGTTGCTCCTTCGGTGCTAAACTAATAGTCTCTCCCGATATTTAAATTTGTATCCTCTTATATAAAAGAGTCAATTAATAACAATTACACCTTAAGATTAAATATCATTTTATTGCCTTTTTTATGAATTAACCATCAGCTATAAACATATTATGAAAAATTATCTTAACTTTGAGAACGAGATTAAAGATTTAGAGATAGAATTGGAAAAATTAAAAGATCCCTACAATCAAGAAGGATTAACAGAGGTAGATACACAAAAAATTTCTAGAACACAAGTTGAGTTAGATCAAAAATTGAGTGATATATATTCAAATTTAGATCCATGGCAAACCACAATGGTTGCAAGACATGAAGACAGACCAAAGTCTAAATTTTTTATAGATAATTTATTTGAAGATTTTATTTCTCTATCTGGTGACCGTTTTTATGGTGAAGATAAATCTGTTCTGACGGGATTTGCAAAATTCAATGGTCAGTCAGTCTTAGTTATCGGCCAAGAAAAGGGTGAAGATTTGGATAGCAGAATTGAAAGAAATTTTGGGATGATGAGACCTGAGGGTTATAGAAAAACTATTAGAATGATGAATTTAGCAAATAAATTTAACATTCCAATTATCTCTTTTATAGACACCCCAGGTGCTTATCCTGGAGTTGGTGCAGAGGAAAGAGGTCAAGCTGAGGCAATAGCAAAATCAATTGAATGCTGCATGGAACTTAAGGTGCCAACTATTTCAATAATTATAGGCGAAGGTGGTTCAGGTGGTGCGATTGCATTAGCATCATCGAATAAAGTTATCATGCTAGAAAATGCAATTTATTCAGTTATATCTCCTGAAGGCTGTGCAACTATACTCTGGAGGGATCCAAAAAAAATGCTTGATGCAGCAAAAGCAATGAAGCTTTCTGCAAAAGATTTATTAAAATTAAAAGTTATTGATGAAATAATTCCAGAACCTTTAGGTGGTGCTCATAGGGATAAAGACTTGATGCTAGACAATGTTAGAAAATCTATTTCTGAAAACTTAGATCAATATAAAGAAATGACATCAGAATATATAATGAATGATAGAAAAAATAAGTTCTTAAAAATTGGAAGAAATGATGGTTTTATGAACAATGCAGAAGATTTAAGTAATTTGAGCATTAAGAAAAATAATTTTGATCATATTTTTAAATCAAAAAAATTATTATTTGGTATTGGTGCAAGTTTATTATTGATAGCTTCCTTATTTTTTCTTTTTTAAGAATTACAAAGCTCCATGGCAATGTTTAAATTTCTTACCTGATCCACAGAAGCAAGGTTCATTTCTTCCCATTTTTTTGGTTTGTGATTTTGGGTTCAATCTTTTCTCCTCGGAAGATTTTTCTTCTGTTATAACTTTTAAATTCATTAAAATTGTAACATAGTCTAATTTTAATTTTTCTAATAAATTTGAAAATAAATCAAAAGCTTCTTTTTTATATTCAACTAAAGGGTCTCTTTGACCATAAGATCTTAATCCAATTACTTGTCTAAGCTGTTCTAAATATTGTATATGTGATTTCCAATTTAAATCTATTGTTTGCAAAAATATTCTTTTTTCAATTTCTTTTGCATGCTGTTCGTTTAAAACTTTAATTCTTTCATTACGTGATTCATTAAATTTTGAGGATATTTGATCTTTCAGTTCATTATCTTTGGCAGAAATTAAACTCTCAAGTTCATTATCATTAAAACTTTTTCCAACAATTTGTCTAACTTTATTGTTAAATTCATTACTTTTTGGATTAGATAGATTTTGGATTTTTAATTTTATCAAGTCTTCTGATATTTCTTTTAAAAATTCGTCAGAATAATCAAAAATATTTTCACTATTCATCGCGTTCTTTCTTTGAGAAAATACAACATGTCTTTGGTCATTCAAAACATTATCAAATTTGATAAGTGTTTTTCTTATATCAAAATTTCTGGCTTCAACTTTCTGCTGAGCCCTTTCTAATGCTTTGTTGATCCACGGGTGATCAATGCTTTCACCATCTTTTAAGCCAAGTTTTTCAAGCATATTATTCATAGACTCAGAGCCAAAAATTCTCATTAAATCATCTTCTAAACTTACGTAAAATACCGAACTACCCTCATCTCCTTGTCTTCCGGCTCTTCCTCTTGCTTGATTGTCTACTCTTCTAGATTCCATTCTTTCTGTGCCAATTACAAATAAACCACCTAGGGATTTTATTTTTTCCTTATCTATTTTTAACTGATCGTCAGGAATTGATCCTTTTTTTCCACCAAGCTGGATATCAACACCTCTACCAGAAATACTAGTTGTAATTATCAAAGATTTTTCTTTTCCAGCATTTGCAATAATTTCAGCTTCATTTTCATGGTTCTTTGCATTTAAAACTACATGTTTAATTTTTTTTTCATTTAATAATTTAGAATAAACTTCAGATTTGTTGATACTAGATGTAAAAACTAAAATTGGTTGACCATTTTCATTTTTTTCAATGATCTTGTTAATTATCGCATCATTTTTTTCTTTTTCAGTTCTAAAGATCAAATCATTATAGTCTTTTCTGATCATTTCTTTGTTTGTTGGAATTACAACTACTGAAAGATTATATATTTCAAAAAATTCTTCAGACTCTGTTACAGCAGTACCAGTACAACCTGATATTTTTTTATATAGTTTAAAATAATTTTGATAGGTAATAGATGCTAAAGTTTGATTTTCAGCTTGTATCTGAATTTTTTCTTTAGCTTCAAGAGCCTGATGAAGTCCATCTCCAAATCTTCTTCCTTCTAAAATTCTACCAGTTAACTCATCTATAATTTTAAGAACCCCATCTTTTACTATGTAATCCTTTCCTTTTTCAAATAAGTGATTTGCACGTAGTGCTTGATTTACGTGGTGAACTAAATGAAGGTTTTCTGGGTCATAAAAATTATCATTTTTTAAGATACCTGCATTAGAAAAAAGTTTTTCAACATTATTAATACCCTCGTTTGTTAAAAGTATACTTTTTTCTTTCTCATCTATCTCAAAATCTTTATTGTTTAAAATTTTAACAAGTTTATTTATTGCTAGGTATTGAGCAGTTTTATCTTCTGCAGCTCCAGAAATTACAAGAGGAGTTCTTGCTTCATCTATTAAGCATGAATCTATTTCATCTACAATTGAAAATGCATGAGATCTTTGAACCATCTCTTTTTCAGAAAACTTCATGTTATCTCTTAGATAATCAAATCCTAACTCACTGTTGGTTGCATAAGTAATATCACAATCATAGTTTTTCTTTCTTTCTAGATCATCTTGGTCATTATTTATAAATCCGGAAGTAAGACCTAGAAAATTATATATGAGACCCATTTCCATCGAGTCTCTTTTTGCTAAGTAATCATTAACTGTTACTATATGAACTCCGTTTTCAGAAAGTGCATTTAAATAAGCAGCTAAAGCAATAGTGAGTGTTTTTCCTTCACCTGTTCTCATTTCAGCAATTTTACCTTCGTGAAGAACCACTCCACCAACAAGCTGAACATCAAAGTGTCTTTCTTGCCTTGTTCTTTTTGCAGCCTCTCTTACTAATGCAAATGCTTCAGGTAGAATTTCTTCTAAACTTTTTCCACTCTTTAATTGATTTTTAAATTCATCTGTTTTTTTTGGGAAGTCGGTGTCACTAAATTTTATGAATTGTTCTTCGTAGGAGTTTATTTTTTCTACAATTTTTCCAATTCTATCTAGTTCTTTTTGATTACTAGATTTGATAAATTTTGTAATTAAGTTAAGTGGGTTAAACATGACTATTTGATTTATTCTTTAAATATATTGTTTAATATATGTATTAAACAATTATTTTAAATATCATGGGTATTAATTTAACAAATTTTTTAACCTCAAAATCAAAAAATACCAGAATGATGGATTTCCAGGACCTTGATCATATAGATGGCTTATCTATTTCAGCTTTAAGTGCAGATCTATACAAAACTAAAAGAGACGATTTAGTAATGTTTTACTTTAGAGATGGTGCAAATCATGCTTCTGTCTATACTCAGTCAAAAATTGTCTCAGAAAATATTAAATGGAATCTAAATCAAAAAGCAAAAAAAATTTATTCTCTTATTGTAAACACTAGAAATGCAAATGCTTTCACAGGTAAACAAGGTTATGAAAGTCTAGCAAAAATTGCAGATTTAACTTCAGAGCAATTATCAAAAAAACAATTTGAAGATGAAGATTATCCAAAAAAAATTACTTCAAAGGAAATTCTTTTTGGATGTACAGGCACAATAGGTGAAACCTTTCCATGTGAAAAGATAATAGATCAAATTCCAAACCTGATTAAAAAAATTAACTATACACAAAATAAATTTCTTTGGATGAAAGCAGCCCTAGGAATAATGACTACCGACACAAAACCAAAACTTGCAATGGAGCAATGTAAAATTGGAGATAAAGAGGTAAAAATTTATGGAGTCGCCAAAGGTTCTGGTATGATATTCCCAAATATGGGCACTACTTTAGCTTACATATTTACAGATGCCAACATATCTAATGATATTTTAAATAAATTATTAAAAAAAAATATTATAAATACATTTAATGCCATCACGTGTGATGGAGACACTAGTACTAATGATATGGTAAGTATTTTTGCAACAAATAAAGCAAACAACTCAAATATAAAAAGTATTAACGACATAAAACTAAAAAAATTTGATAAAGCATTAAATAATGTATTATTAAATTTAGCTAAGAGAGTAGTTTCTGATGGAGAAGGAGCATCAAAATTTATCACTGTTAATATTAAAAAAAGTAAAAGCGAACAAGATGCAAAGACAATTGCTTTCTCAATAGCAAATTCAGCATTGGTTAAAACAGCTATTGCAGGTGAAGATCCTAATTGGGGACGAATAGTGATGGCAATAGGAAAAGCAGGACCAAAAATAAATTTGCATAAATTGGGTTTGAGATTTGGAAATTATCAAATAATTCAGGATGGAAAATTACACAAGAACTATGATGAAAAATTAGTCGCAGAATATATGAAAGGTGAAAATATAGATATTAATGTAGAATTGTTTACAGGAGCTAAAAGCTTTACAGCTTTTACTATGGATTTTACAAAAAATTATATTGAAATTAATGCTGATTATAGAAGTTAAGCATATTGAAATTTAAACTTTGATAATTAGTTCTATACTATGATAAAATACAAGCTCTTGTGTAACGACTGTAAATTAAAGTTTGATAGTTGGTTTTCTTCTTCATCAGAATATGAAAAATTAAAAAAGAAAAAACTTCTAATCTGTCACAATTGTAATTCTGAGAAAGTTGAAAAAACATTAATGGCTCCTCAGCTAATAAGTGGAAAAGCTAAAAATGATGAAAAATTTGATATTCAGAAGTATAAAAAATTTAAGAAAACAATTAAAAATTATCAAAAGTTTATAAAAGACAATTTTAAGTATGTTGGAGATAATTTTGCATATGAAGCTAGATCCATTCACTACAATACTAAGAAACCTACAAAAGGGATTTATGGTAATGCCTCACAGAAAGATATTAAAGAACTCAAAGAAGAGGGGATAGATACACAATTAATTCCTTGGGTTGATGAAAAAGAAAATTAATTTTTCTTAAATTCAGCAATATAATTTACTGATAAGTCTTTAGAAACATTCCATTCATCCTTTAGAATGTTAAAATTCATTCCATCTATTTTTTTTAGGTTAAGATTGTTTTTGATAAGTATACGTTTTAATTCTTCTGGTTTTACAAACTTTTCCCATTCATGAGTTCCAATCGGAAGCCATCTCAAAATATATTCTGCCCCAACAATTGCAAATATATAAGATTTTAAGGTTTTATTTATAGTTGCAACAAACATTAATCCATTTTTTTTTAAAAGATTAGCACATGATTTTAAAAAAAAATCAACATCCTCAACATGTTCAACAATCTCCATATTTAAAATTACATCAAATTTTTTTGTTATTTTTAGTTTTTCAGGTGATGAACATATATAGTTTATTTTAAGATTATTTTTTTTTGCATGTAAGTTTGCTATAGCAATATTTTTATTTGAAGCATCGATTGCTGTAACATTAGCTCCTAATCTACACATTGGCTCAGATAGCAGTCCACCTCCACATCCAATATCAAGGACATTTATTCCAGAAAGAGGATATTTTTTATTTTTAAGTTGAAATTCCTTAATTATATTTTCTTTTATATATTTTATTCGTATAGGATTAAATTTATGAAGAGGTTTAAATTTTCCTTCTGGATCCCACCATTCGGCCGCCATATTTGAAAATTTTTCTATTTCTTTTTTATTAATACTGTTCATAATATATAATTAGTTGACATAACAATTAAGATGTACTTTATCAATTTATAACTAAATAATATTAATTCAACTGATCATGAAAACTGTTGTACTAAAATTTGGAGGAACTTCTGTTGGTAGTATCGATAGAATAAAAAAAGTATGCAAAATTATAGCTGCTTATAAAAAGAAAAAGAATAGAATTTTGGTGATTTCATCTGCAATGAGTGGAGTGACAAATGAGCTTGTAAAAAAATCGAAGCAAATTAGTAATAATTTTAGCAGATCTGAATATGATGCACTTGTCTCTACTGGAGAACAAGTCTCATGTGCATTGATTGCTGGAAGACTTAGTCATGATGGTTTTAAGTCTAGGTCCTGGGTTTCTTGGCAATTACCAATAATTACTGATGGACCTTATTCTGGTGCAAGAATAAACAAGATAATTGTAAAAGAATTAAATAATTATGTGAAACAAGGTGGGATACCAATTATTACTGGTTTTCAGGGAATTAATAATGAAAATCGAATTACCACAATAGGAAGAAGTGGTTCTGATGCCACAGCTATAATGTTGGCAAAATTTATTAAAGCTGATGAATGTATTATTTATACAGATGTTGATGGTGTTTACACAACTGATCCAAGACAACATAAAAAAGCAAAGAAAATTAAAAAAATATTTTACGATGAAATGTTAGAAATGGCATCTTTAGGATCGAAAGTGATGCAACCTACATCGGTTCAAGATGCAAAGTTAAATAAAATTGATATTAAAGTTAAGTCATCATTTGTTAATAAACCAGGTACATTAATAACAGGCTCTAAAAAAGCGTTTAGTGATCAAATTATTACAGGGATATCTTCAACTAAAAATGATGCTAAGATCACAATTGTAGGAGTTAAAGATAGACCTGGTGTTGCTGCATCAGTTTTTAGACCACTATCAAAAAATTTAATTAATGTTGATATGGTTGTACAAAATATTTCTCAAAATGGAAAAGATACTGACTTAACTTTTACAATTAAATCTGATGATCTGAAAAAAACTGAGAAATTAATCAAGCAAAATAGATCGATATCATATAAAAAACTCTCTTTTGATAAAAATCTTTCCAAAGTTTCTATAATTGGAGTTGGGATGATTACTACACCTGGAATTACTTATAGGATGTTTCAAGCTTTAGCTTCAAAAAAAATAAATATTTTAGTTATATCAACATCTGAAATAAAAATTTCAGTATTAGTCACATCAAAAAATGTAAAAAAAGCAATAGCAGTTCTTCACAAAGAATTTAAATTAGATTAAACTTATGAATGTAAGACCATTTAGAAATATAAATCGAAAAAAAACTAAAGTAATAAACGTTGGTAGTGTTAAAGTTGGTGGTGACAATCCAATATCAGTTCAATCAATGACAAATACATTAACTACGGATATTACAGCTACTATAGAACAAATAAATAAAATTCATGAAGAGGGCGCTGATCTGGTTAGAGTTTCCTGTCCAGACGAAGACTCCTCAAAAGCCTTAAAAGAAATTACAAGAAACGTTCATATACCTATAATTGCAGACATTCATTTTCATTACAAAAGAGCTGTAGAGGCTGCAGAAAATGGAGCGAAGTGTTTAAGAATAAATCCTGGAAATATTGGTGATAAAAACAAAATTCATGAAGTCTTAAGTGCAGCAAAAAATAATGATTGCTCAATCCGAATAGGGGTAAATGCTGGTTCACTAGAAAAAGATATTTTAGAGAAATATAAAGAGCCATGTCCTGAGGCATTAGTAGAGAGTGCAAAAAGAAATATCAAAATATTAGAGGATCAAGATTTTTTTAATTTCAAAATAAGCGTAAAATCTTCTGATGTATTTCTATCAATTGCAGCTTACAGACAGCTTTCTGATGTAACCGATTATCCCCTTCATGTTGGAATAACTGAGGCTGGAAGTTTTGTATCAGGAAGTGTTAAGTCATCAATAGGACTAGGTTCATTATTATTAGACGGTATAGGTGATACATTAAGAGTTTCTTTGTCAGATGATCCTGTAAATGAGGTTAAGATTGGAAATGAAATACTTAAATCTTTAGGATTACGGAATAGAGGGGTTAAAATAATTTCTTGTCCATCTTGTGCAAGACAAGCATTTCAAGTAATTGATACAGTTAAAATTTTAGAAGAAAAATTATCACATATAAAAACTCCAATTACCCTATCTATAATTGGCTGTGTTGTGAATGGACCTGGTGAGGCTGCTTTAACTGATATTGGAATAACGGGAGGAGGAAAAGGTAATAATATGCTTTATCTATCTGGGTTGCAAAGTGAAAAAGTATTAACTAACGATATAGTCAATAAAGTTGTAGCAGAAGTTGAAAAAAAAGCCTCTGAATTTGAAAATTAATAATGATTCCAATAAATACTATTGAAGAATTAATTACAAAACATTCTACGTTAGAAAAAGATCTATCGTCAGGGATTTTAGATAATAAATTATTTGCTGAAAAGTCAAAAGAATATTCTGATGTTAATGAAATAATTTTAAATGCTAAAAAATATTTATCATTTGAAAAAGAAAAACAAGAATTAGAAAAAATATTAGAGGACAACACATCAGATAAAGAATTAAAAAATATGGCTGAGTTGGAACTTGTTGATTTAAAATCTCAACATGAGATCAACGAAAAAAAATTAAAATTATTTCTACTACCAAAAGATGAAGCTGATAAAAAAAATGCAATAATTGAAATAAGAGCTGGAACTGGTGGTTTGGAGGCAAGTTTATTTGCTTCAGACCTTTTCAAAATGTATGAAAAAGTAAGCAATAAAAAAAAGTGGTCATTAGAACTTATTTCAATTTCAAGAAGTGATGCTGGAGGTTTGAAAGAGGTGATAGCGTCTATTAAAGGTACAAATATTTATTCAACATTAAAATATGAGAGTGGCGTGCATAGAGTTCAAAGAGTTCCAGACACTGAAACACAAGGCAGAGTACATACATCCGCAGCCACTGTTGCAGTGCTACCTGAAGCTGAAGAGGTGGATTTAAAAATAAATGATTCTGATTTAAGAATTGATGTTTTTAGAGCAGGTGGTCCTGGAGGACAATCAGTTAACACAACAGATAGTGCTGTTAGAATAACTCATATTCCTACAGGTTTGTCAGTCTCTCAACAAGATGAAAAATCACAACATAAAAATAAAGCAAAAGGAATGAAAATTTTAAGAGCAAGATTATATGAGCTTGAAAGGTCAAGAATTGATCAAGAGAGATCAGAAGATAGAAAAACCAAAATTGGTACTGGAGACCGATCAGAAAGAATTAGAACTTATAATTTTCCACAAGGCAGAGTTACAGATCATAGAATAAATTTAACTTTGCACAAATTAGAGGAATTTCTTGAAGGTGAAGCTTTTGATGAGATGATCGAGTCACTTACATTGCAAGCACAAGAAGAAAGTTTAAGTAATTTAAAATAAATGGATATTCAATCAGCAATAAATCAGGGTGCTCAAATTTTAAAAAATAAATTTTTTTTAAATCCCTATTTAGACTCAGAAATTTTAATGTCTAAAGTAATTAATAAAGACAAAAAGTATTTATTACTAAATGCACAAAATAAAATAGAAGAAAAAAAATTAAGTTTATTTAAAAAATTTATTGATGAAAGGTCCAAAGGTAAGCCAGTATCATATTTGACAAATAAAAAGTTATTTTGGAAATCAGAATTTTTTGTAACAGAAGATACTTTAATACCTCGCCCTGATACTGAGCTTATTGTTGAAAATATTTTAAATTTAACAAAAAACAAAAATAAAATTAGTATTTTAGATATTGGCATAGGATCTGGATGTATACTGTTATCTATATTGAGTGAGAGAAAAGATTTTTATGGGACAGGAATTGATATAAGCCAAAATTGTTTAAAAGTGGCGAATATGAATGCAATTAATTTAAAGGTTCATTCTAGACTAAAATTATATAAATCTAATGTTGACAAATTTACTTTGGGCAAATATGATTTAATAGTTTCTAATCCTCCTTATATTAAAAAGCATATTTTAAAATATTTGGATAAAGGTGTTGTTAAGTTTGAACCAAAAATAGCACTAGACGGTGGATTAGATGGTTTATCAGAAATCAGAAAAGTTATTAAAAAGTCATCTGAACTGATTAAAAAAAATGGTAAATTTATTTTAGAGATTGGTTTTGATCAAAAAAATAAAGTAACTAAATTATTAAATAAAGAGGGTTTTTATATAAAAAGTGCTCTAAAAGATCTTGCTAATAATGATCGATGTATAATTTGCACAAAAATATAATTATTTAAATCATGGTAACATTTAGGAATAATAGCAATAACAACAATAGAAGAAATAATTTTAGAAGAAACGATAGAAATTTTAAACCCAATGGAGACAGACAGAAATTTGGTTCAAATTTTTCTAATGGTGATAATTTTAAAAGAAAGTCTCCAGGTAGAAACAACCACAATGCACCAAAATTGATCGAAAAATATAATGATTTAGCCAGAGAAGCTTTATCAAATGGTGACAAAATTCTTTCTGAAAATTACCTTCAGCACGCAGATCATTTTACGAGAATATTAAATGAAAGAGAAAGTTTCAAAAGAGAGAGAAATTTAGATGAGAAATCTGATGAAAATGGAAAAGAATTAAATGAACTATCAAAAAATGTTGATGTTTCAGAAAAAAATTTAAAAGACAATTCTAACTTAGATCCTAACACCGAAACAGCTGCAGAGGCTAATTAATTTAAACCTATAATTTTTTCTGATTTAAGAACATCTAGTTTAATTTTATTTGTTTCAAATAATTTTCTTTCCATACCCTTCAATATTTTACCTGAAGGAAGCTTTAATTTTTGTGAATTAACTTTTTTCCCATTTACAATTACTTCGTAATGCAAATGAGGTCCAGTGGACTTACCTGTAGAACCAACATAACCTATTGTTTGACCTTGTTTCACTCTTACACCTGCTTTAATACCTCGAGCAAATTTTGACATGTGAGCATATACTGTTTGATAAGTTGAGTTGTGTCTGATTTTCACACAGTTTCCACCTCCTCCACACCATCCGGCTTTTCTAACAACACCATCACCTGATGCCATTATAGGTGTTCCCATTGGTGCTGCAAAGTCAGTACCTTTATGCATTTTGTTGTATCCATCTATAGGATGTTTTCTCATTCCAAAAGGCGATGAAAGTCTTGCTCCATTAATTGGAGTTTTCATTAAAGCTTTTTTAACACTCTTACCATTTTTATCATAATGTCCTTCGCTTCCTTCTTTATCAAAATAATAAAGTCCGTTATCTTGACCGCTTAATTTTAAATTAGAAAAAAGTATTTCTCCTGTTTCAATGATTTCATTTTTTTCATTAAGGAAAATTTCATACATTATTTGAAACTTATCTTGTTTTCTTATATCCCTTTGAAAATCTACTTGAAAACCATATATCCTAGCAAATTCAATTATTATATTTGCTGGTATTTTTTTGTCTGTTGCGGCTTTATATAGACTTTGTAAAATTAAGTTTTCTTTGTAGACTATTTTTTTATTCAATTTAATTGATATAATTTCATCATCAAAAGTATTATTAGAATTATCTCTTATTAAAAATATCTTTTGTTTATTTGAAATTTGAAAAGTAAACTCATTTATTTGATTATTAGTTTTATCTAAACTGAATTCAATAATTTGTTTAGTATTCAATTTATTAAGGTTAACTTTTTTTTTTAAAGCATTTTTTATTTCTAATATTTCTTTTTTTTGTATTTGATAATTCTCTAAAATTTTATCAAATGTTTCTCCTGATTTTATTTTATGTTTTATTTTTTTATATTTTGGTTCGAGGTTTTCAACTATGTGTGTAAGAGTTTTTTTAAAATAAATGTTATCAACAAAATTATCATAGATTTCTAAACTCTCTTTTTTTGAAGAATTAAAATAACTTGTGAAGATTGCAGTAAAAAGAATCAATAAAACTAAGCAAAAAATTTCAAAGTTTTTTTTAATCTTACTTAATAGAATTTTTAACATTTTTTATTTTAGCGAAACCAATTATTAGTTTAGAGAGTGGTAAAAATCAAAAAAAAGCCCTTAAAACGTGGTGTTTTTATTTAAAAATTTATTCTTAAATGCTTGATTTCCATTATTTTTAGCCTATAAGCACTGAACTTTCTCAGTTAAATTATTGTTAACACAATAAATTAGTGAGGATTATTGAGCCTTTTTTGCTTAATTAGCTATTTTAAAAGTTCAAAATTTAAGAAGAGAAGTGTGGACGGTTAAGGTTACCAAAAATTTGTCGTACACACTTCAATCACATATAAATTTTATTCTTAGAATTTATATGGAAGCTAGTGTGCGCCGTTTTTAAACTTGAGAGTTTGATCATGGCTCAGAACGTACGCTGGCGGCACGCCTAACACATGCAAGTCGAACGAAGTAGCAATACTTAGTGGCAGACGGGTGAGTAACATGTAGGTATCTTCCCTTTGGCCTGGAATAACACGAGGAAACTTGTGCTAATACCGGATAAGTCTTTACAGAGAAAGCTTTATGCACCATTGGATGAGCCTGCACTTGATTAGTTTGTTGGTGGGGTAATGGCCTACCAAGACTGTGATCAATAGCTGATTTGAGAGGATGATCAGCCACATTGGGACTGAGACACGGCCCAAACTCCTACGGGAGGCAGCAGTGGGGAATCTTGCACAATGGAGGAAACTCTGATGCAGCGATGCCGCGTGAGTGAAGAAGGCCTTTGGGTTGTAAAGCTCTTTCGTCGGGGAAGAAAATGACTGTACCCGAATAAGAAGGTCCGGCTAACTTCGTGCCAGCAGCCGCGGTAATACGAAGGGACCTAGCGTAGTTCGGAATTACTGGGCTTAAAGAGTTCGTAGGTGGTTGAAAAAGTTAGTGGTGAAATCCCAGAGCTTAACTCTGGAACTGCCATTAAAACTTTTCAGCTAGAGTATGATAGAGGAAAGCAGAATTTCTAGTGTAGAGGTGAAATTCGTAGATATTAGAAAGAATACCAATTGCGAAGGCAGCTTTCTGGATCATTACTGACACTGAGGAACGAAAGCATGGGTAGCGAAGAGGATTAGATACCCTCGTAGTCCATGCCGTAAACGATGTGTGTTAGACGTTGGAAATTTATTTTCAGTGTCGCAGCGAAAGCGATAAACACACCGCCTGGGGAGTACGACCGCAAGGTTAAAACTCAAATGAATTGACGGGGACCCGCACAAGTAGTGGAGCATGTGGTTTAATTCGAAGATACGCGCAGAACCTTACCAACACTTGACATGTTCGTCGCGACTCTAAGAGATTAGAGTTTTCGGTTCGGCCGGACGAAACACAGGTGCTGCATGGCTGTCGTCAGCTCGTGTCGTGAGATGTTGGGTTAAGTCCCGCAACGAGCGCAACCCTCACTTTTAGTTGCCATCATTAAGTTGGGCACTCTGAAAGAACTGCCAGTGATAAGCTGGAGGAAGGTGGGGATGACGTCAAGTCCTCATGGCCCTTACGTGTTGGGCTACACACGTGCTACAATGGTATCTACAACAGGAGGCAAGACTGCGAGGTCAAGCAAATCCTAAAAAGATACCTCAGTTCGGATTGCACTCTGCAACTCGAGTGCATGAAGCTGGAATTACTAGTAATCGTGGATCAGCGTGCCACGGTGAATGCGTTCCCGGGTCTTGTACACACCGCCCGTCACACCATGGGAGTTGGTTCTACCTTAAGGCAAGGTTTAAAACCCTTGACCACGGTATAGTCAGCGACTGGGGTGAAGTCGTAACAAGGTAGCC
>CACBDD010000012.1 GCA_902537905.1 uncultured Pelagibacteraceae bacterium
ATTTGGCTCAATTTTTGCTTCGGCCACATTACTTAGCAGTATTCTTTTTATATGGTTAGGAAAAAAAATTGATGATGTAAATGTATTTAAATTTTCTTTATTTGTAATTCCGCTTTTAGCTTTTGCATGTTTTTTCTTTTCTAAAATATATTCAATACCAATTTTATTTATAGCAATATTTTTAATGAGATTTTCAGGTCAAGGAATGATGTCTCACACTGCAAGCACTACAATTTCAAGATACTTTACCAAATCAAGAGGTAAAGCTCTAAGTGCTGGTTGGTTTGGATTGTCTTGTGGTGAATTTATTTTACCTGTTTTGACTGTTTATTTATTAACTTTATATACTTGGCAAAATATTTGGGTAACAATTTCAATTATTGTAATTTTACTTTTACCAATAGCTTCCTTTTTTTTAATTAAAAACTTAAGTTTAGACTCTAGAGAAACAGACAATAACCAAAAGCAAGTAGATAAAAATATTAAGCAATGGACAAGACTAGAAGTTTTAAAAGATTATAGATTTTATATAATTAGTTCAAACATGCTTGCTATGCCTTGGATTGCAACAGGAGTTTTTGTTTATCAATCCTATGTGACTAGCTCAAAAGGGTGGGGTGAATTTACTATTGCTCAATCATTCATGTCTTATTCTATCTTTACAGTTTCAACATTGTTATTAGCAGGTCCATTGATAGATAAATTTAGTAGTAGAAAACTATTAATTTATATGAATATTCCATTATTGTTTTCAACAATTGTAATTATGTTGTTTGATTCATCTTTTACAGCATTTGTGTTTCTTGGATTGATTGGAATCTCTAATGGATTTGCCAACGTATTAGGTTCAGCTACTTGGGCTGAAATTTATGGAGTGAAACATATTGGATCAATTAAAGCTTTAACTACTGCGTTAATGGTATTTTCTACAGCATTTGGAACAGCTTTATTCGGAGTTTTGATTGACATTGGTTTTTCAATTGAAAAAATTGCCGTTGTTTCTGCGATTTATATATTCTCTTCTTTAGCTCTGTTGTTTTTAACAAGAAAGAAGCTAAATCCTATTTATATTTAGAAAACGCTTGATTTTTTTGAGCCTCAGGTATAAATAACCGCCCATGGCTAGAGTTACCGTTGAAGACTGTATAGATAAAGTAGAAAGTCCTTATGAATTAGTTTTAGTAGCTAAAGAAAGAGCTACTCAACTTAATGCTGGTTTAGAACCAACAATTGATAGGGATAACGATAAAAATACAGTGATATCTTTGAGAGAAATTGCTGAAGAGAAAATTAAAGTATCAGATTTAACTGAAAGTGCTGTTTACAAACTTAGAAAACATGTTGAACAAGTGGATGATGGCGTAGAGGACGATGAAGATATAGGTGATGATTTTGAAAATCTTTACAAAGGAGAAATTTCAAAAAGTGGAACTCCAATTTTACCATCTAAAAGAGCTAGAAAAACTCCAGAAAAAATTCAAGTATCTAAAGAAGATTTAGCTGAATTGTCTGAAACAGCTGCACCTGAAGTTGATTCATCTGTTGGTCAAGAAACTATGAACGAACAGGGTGAAGTTTCACTTGATGAAGTTTCAGAATCAGAAAACCAAGAAGCTGATATTGCTTCAGAAGATCCAGAAGCTTCAAACTCATAAAAAAATATTATAAAGTCTTAGATTATGAATAGGTTAGTATCAGTTGCTCCTATGATGGACTGCACAGATCGTCATGAAAGATATTTTTTAAGATTAATATCCAAAAATATACTTCTTTATACAGAAATGGTTGTTGATGAAGCAATTAATAGAGGTGATAAAAAAAAATTATTAGAATTCAATATTAATGAAAAACCAGTTGCTCTTCAATTAGGTGGATCTTCACCCAAGTTACTTGCTGAGGCAACAAAAGTTGGAGAAGACTTTGGTTATGATGAGATTAATTTAAATTTAGGTTGTCCAAGTAGAAAAGTAGAAAAAAATCGATTTGGTGCTTGTTTAATGAAAGAGCCTAACTTAGTTGCAGATTGTTTAACTGAAATGCAATCAAAAACCAACTTACCTGTAACTATTAAAACTAGAATTGGATATGATAATGTTGAAGATTACGAAAATTTGCACAATTTTATATCTACTCTTAAATCCACAGGTGTTAACACTTTTATCATTCACGCAAGGAAGGCTATGCTTGGTAAGTTTACACCTAAACAAAACTTAAACATTCCACCTTTAAAATATGAGTTTGTTTATAAATTAAAAGAAGATTTTCCAAATGAGGAAATAATAATTAATGGAGGAATAACTTCTGTAGATCAAATTAAACCTCATTTAGAAAAAACAGATGGAGTTATGATTGGAAGAGCTGCTTATCATACACCTTATTTTTTAGCGGACATTGAGAGAGAAATTTTTAACAATGAGGATATTCCTAGTAGGCAAGATGTTATTGAACAGTTAATTCCTTATGTAAAAGATGAACTAAAAAAAGGGACTAGATTAAACCAAATCATGAGACATACTTTAGGTTTATTTCACGGCCAATCAGGAGCTAGTCATTGGAAAAGATACTTAAGTGAAAATATGTGCGTGAGAGATGCAGATGTAAAAAAAATTGATCACATAATGGATAAAATTAAATACAACAATGTTGATATAAGAGAAGGTCAATCTGCTTAGTTCAATCTTAGCAAATGAATATATCTATATAGTTTTGTTAACGGCATTAACTGCAATTCCAGTTGGGTTTGTAGCTGGTCTTTTTGGTATTGGAGGTGGTCTAATAACAGTACCATTTCTTTATTACATATTTGGCGAACTTGGAATTAACCAATCATATATAATGCACTTAGCAGTAGGAACTTCTTTTGCAATAATAATTCCAACATCAATAGTTTCAGTTTTAACTCATCATAAATTTAATTCAGTGGATTTTAATGTAGTTAAAAGTTATGGTATTTTTGTTGTTGTAGGAGTTGTTTTGGGAACAATATTTGCTGCAACTTTTAAAACAAAATCTCTAGTGCTTTTTTTTTCAATCGTAATTTTTTTTTTAGGAATTTATATACTTTTGATTAAAGAAAAAGAACAAAATGTAATATCTGAAATGAAATTATATTTAAAAATCATACTTGGTTCGATTGTTGGATTTATTTCAGCTATAACAGGTATAGGTGGTGCTGTTATGAATGTACCTATTCTTAAATTTTTTGGCTATTCAATTAATAAAGCAATTGGTAGTGCCGCAGCAATTGGTTTTTTAATTGCATTGTTTGGAGCTACAGGTTTTTTAATTTCAGGAAATTATTTAAAAACAAATTTACCTTTTAGTATTGGATTTTTAAATGTACCAGCTTTTTTGATCTTTATTCCTATTACAACTTTTATGGCAAGACTAGGTGCAAGAACAGCTCACAAAATAGATAAAAATAAAATTAGTAAATTACTTGGTATTTTCTTAATAATCGTAGCAATTAAGTTTTTCTATGAATACATAAAATTATAAACATGTCGTTTAAATTGGATAGGAAATTTGTAAAGTCTTCACATCATATAACAGATCTTAAATTATGCACTATAAGGCTAAACGATAATTCTAAATTTCCATGGCTAATTCTTATTCCTAAAAGAAATAAGATTACCGACATGAGCGATCTCAAATCTAAAGATCAAATTTTGTTGATAAAAGAAATTGTTTATGTAAGTAAAATAATGAAAAAATTATTCAAAACTTCAAAACTCAATGTAGAAAAAATTGGAAATATTGTTCCTCAATTGCACATACATATTGTTGCAAGAAGTAAAAAAGATTGTTCATGGCCATTATCTGTATGGGTTGTTAAAGGAAAAAATTACTCACAAATAGCTCTAAAAGTTATGGTAGACAAAGTAAGGAAAGCTCTAAATTAAAAAGAGGTGACTTCAGTCTCCCTCCATCACCTCAATTAATTTTTTAAATGATTCTCTAGAGTTTTATGAACACTTATTAGTTGAAAATTAACTTTATTAAGTACTAAATTTTTTGATCGTATTCGCCTATTTTCCCAGTTTTTTGAAGTAAATCGTCAATAAAATCAAAGATTTTCTTTTTTCTGTCATCTGAAGTTGGGCTTTCAGTTACAATCACCAATGAAGGTTTATTGGATGATGCTCTTATTAATCCCCACGATCCATCTTCAAAAGAAAACCTTACACCATTAACCGTAAGAACCTCAGTTATTACTTGATCATCAATTTTAGTTTTATTATTTTTTATTTCTTCGACTTTTTTAACTAATTCTTCAACTACTAGATATTTTTCTTCATCTTTACAAAAAGGAGCCATCGTAGGTGTTTGATAAGTATTTGGTAAATCATTAATGATTTCACTCATTTTTTTATTTTGATTATCTAATAAATGACAGACATGAATTGCTGAATTAATTCCATCGTCATAACCATATCCCAAAGGTTGATTAAAAAAGAAATGACCACTTTTTTCAAACCCTGCTAATGCTTTTTCAGTATTAACTTTTCTTTTGATGTGAGAATGACCTGTTTTCCAATATATAGTTTCACAGTTGTTTCCTAATAGAACATTATCTTTTGAATATAATCCGGTAGATTTAACATCTACCACAAACTTAGAATTTTTATGTTTAGTAGATAAGTTTCTTGCTATTAATAAACCAATTTTATCAGAGAATATTTCGTTACCTTCATTATCAATAACACCAACTCTATCTCCATCACCATCAAATCCAAAACCTATGTCTGCATTATTATCTTTAACAGCTTTTGCAATTGCATGAAGCATTTCTAAATCTTCTGGATTTGGATTATACTTTGGAAAAGTCCAATCTAATTCACAATCAAGTTCAACAACTTCGCATCCAATTCCTCTTAAAATATCTGGAGCAAATACCCCAGCAGTTCCATTTCCACATGAAACTACTACTTTTAATTTTTTATTAATCTTATTACCATTAATTAAATCATCTTTATAAATTTGTTGAAAATTCTCTATTTGTTTTTCATTACCCTCACCATTAGAGAATTTTTCATTTAAGGTAATATCCTTTAATTCTCTCATTTCATCACCAGCATGAGTTAAGCCTTTTTTGATACCCATTTTTACACCAGTCCAACCATTTTCATTATGGCTTGCTGTAACCATAGCAACTGCATCTGCATCTAAATTAAATTGTGCAAAATAAACCATAGGAGACAATGATAAACCAATATCTTCAATTAGACATCCTGTTGACTTTAATCCTTTTTTAAGAGAAGTTTTTATTTCTTCACTGTAAGAGCGGTAATCATGTCCAACAATAATCCTTGGATTATTTTTTTTGGTATGAGCCTTTATTTGTGTCCCAAGTCCTTTACCGAGATTCTCTATCCCGGCTGAGTTTATGTCTTTCCCATACAACCAACGGGCGTCATATTCTCTAAAACCATAAGGATCTATTTTTAAATTTTCACTCATTTATCCACTACTTACTCTTTTTATGTTAATTTCTTTAAAAAAATTTTATTTTTTTATTGATAATCATATTGTCGCGTTCTATAAATGTTCCATTGATTAAACGTTTATTTAGTATACTTAATCAAAGCGCCTACAACATATAGTTGTTATCGCTAAACTAAAATAATATAATAATAAATATGAACAAGATTCTATCTCAAGCCCTCAAGAAAGCTGTCTCCGAATATAGCCCAGAAGTTAAAGAAGTTTCAAAAGCGAATAAGCCTGATTTATTTTCTTTAAATAATGAAACAGAATTATTTCAAAACGACAAAGGCATAATTATTAAAATTGATCGATCTAAAGATTCAAACCTTACCGATTTTGGTAAAGCAACTTTAAAAGATAGATACCTTGGTTTAAACGAATCTTATCAAGATTTATTTGCTAGAGTAGCAAGCACTTATGCTGATGATAATTTACATGCACAAAGAATTTATAATTACATAAGCAACCTTTGGTTTATGCCAGCAACACCAGTTTTATCAAACGGTGGAACCAAAAGAGGGTTGCCAATTTCATGTTTTTTAAATGAAGCATCTGACAGCTTAGGTGGAATTTTAGATCTTTGGAGTGAGAATGTTTGGCTTGCTGCAAAGGGTGGAGGAATTGGAAGTTATTGGGGCAACCTAAGATCTATTGGAGAAAAAATTGGAAGGGTTGGAAAAACTTCAGGAATAATTCCTTTTATTAAAGTAATGGATTCTTTAACAATGGCAATTAGCCAAGGTTCATTAAGAAGAGGCTCTGCAGCTTGTTATCTTCCTATTGATCATCCTGAGATAGAAGAGTTTATTGAAATGAGAAGACCAACTGGAGGAGATCCAAATAGAAAAGCATTAAATTTACATCATGGTGTTTTAGTTTCAGACGCATTTATGAGAGCTGTTGAAACAGATGAACAGTGGGCATTAAAAAGTCCAGCAGATGGAACAGTGCAGCAAACTATTTCGGCAAGAAATTTATGGATAAGATTATTGACTGCTAGAATTGAAACTGGTGAGCCTTATATAATTTATATAGATACAGTTAACCGACAAATTCCCCAGCATCATAAGTTAGCAAATTTAACGGTTAAAACTTCTAACTTATGTAGTGAAATAACTCTTCCTACGGGAATTGATAAAGATGGAAGAGATAGAACAGCTGTGTGTTGTTTATCTTCTTTGAATTTAGAAAAATACGAAGAATGGAAAGATGATCCAGATATGATTAGTGATGTAATGAGATTTTTAGATAATGTGTTATCTGATTTCATTAACAAAGCTCCTGAACAATTTAAAGATGCTAAATATTCTGCTGAAAGAGAAAGAAGTGTCGGTTTAGGCGTTATGGGCTTTCATTCTTTCTTGCAGAAAAATAGAATTCCACTTGAGTCTGTAATGGCAAAATCATGGAATAAAAAAATATTTAAAAATATTCATGAGAAAGTTAATCAAGCTTCTAAAGATTTAGCTGAAGAAAGAGGAGCATGTCCTGATGCTGCTGAGTATGGTTATCAAGAAAGATTTTCTAATAAAACAGCTATTGCACCAACAGCATCAATTTCTATTATTTGTGGTGGAGCTTCTCCGGGGGTAGAGCCTATTGCAGCAAATAGTTATACTCACAAAACTTTATCTGGTTCATTTAATGTAAGAAACAGATATCTTGAGGAAATACTTGAAAGTCATGGTAAAAATGATGAGGAAACTTGGTCTAGTATTACTACAAACCAAGGCTCAGTTAACCATTTAGACTTTTTAACTGATTTAGAAAAAGATGTATTTAAAACTGCATTTGAACTTAACCAAAACTGGATAATTGAATTGAGCGGAGATAGAACTCCTTTTATCTCTCAAGCTCAATCAGTTAACTTATTTTTACCCGCAGATGTTCATAAAAAAGAATTACATAAAATTCATTTTGATGCATGGAAGAAAGGTTTAAAGAGCCTTTACTACTGTAGATCAAAATCAATTCAAAGAGCTGAGAATGTTAACGACTCTAAGTCAACAGACATTATGGCCAATGTATATAAAAATAAATCAACCGAAAATAGCGAACCAGAGTACGAGGAGTGTTTATCATGTCAGTAGCAGAAAAAGTTAAGTCAGAAATAATTCAACCACAAAAAAACAACAACGGATTACTAGTTTCAAACCCAGTTTACAAACCATTTAGATATCCTTGGTGTTATGATGCATGGTTAACACAACAAAGAATTCACTGGTTACCAGAAGAAGTTCCACTTGGAGATGATGTTAGAGATTGGCAAAAAAATCTTTCAGCTTCAGAAAAAAATCTATTAACTCAAATTTTTAGATTTTTTACACAAGCGGACGTTGAAGTTAGTAACTGCTATATAAGACACTACATGAATGTATTTAAACCGACAGAGGTATTGATGATGATGTCATCTTTTGCTTCAATGGAAACTGTTCACATTGCAGCTTATTCACATTTATTAGATACAATTGGTATGCCAGAGTCTGAGTATTCAGCATTCATGAAATACAAAGAAATGAAAGATAAATACGATTACATGCAAGGTTTTGATGTTAAGTCAAATCATGATATTGCAAAAACTATTGCAGTATTCAGTGCTTTCACGGAAGGTCTTCAGTTGTTCGCAAGTTTTGCAATTTTGTTAAACTTTCCAAGACACAACAAGATGAAAGGAATGGGGCAGATTGTTACTTGGTCAGTTAGAGACGAGACATTGCATTGCAATTCGATGATCAGATTATTTAAAGATTTCATTAAAGAAAATCCTGAAACATGGACACCACAATTGAAAAAAGAAATTTATGAAGCATGCAGAACAATAATTGAGCACGAGGACGCTTTCATCGATTTAGCTTTTCAAATGGGTCCAATGGAAGGTTTAACTGCTGATGATATTAAAAAATATATTCGTTTTATTGCAAACAGAAGATTAGATCAGCTAGGCTTAGAAGCGATATACGACATTAATAAAAATCCATTAACTTGGTTAGACACAATGTTAAATGCTGTAGAGCATATGAACTTCTTTGAAGGAAGAGCTACAGAATATTCTAAAGCATCTACTCAAGGAACTTGGGCAGAGGCTTTTAGTTAATTTTAAAATTATCTTTGATTTAACTGCATCACTTTTCGATGTTTGCTACCTTTGTAACTAGCTAAAGGTCTAATAAGTTTGTTGGCAGCATGTTGTTCCATTATGTGAGCAGACCAACCTGTTATTCTTGAAATTACAAATATTGGAGTAAAAAAATCAGTTTCAAAACCCATTAGATGATAAGTAGGTCCTGTTGGGTAATCTACATTTGGATAAATATTTTTTTTCTTAATCATCACTTTCTCAACAATGTCATAGATTTTTTCAAATTTTTTATCTTTCTTAAGTTTAGCAACTTTACCAAAGTACTTTCTCATAGTTGGAACTCTTGAATCACCTGATTTATAAACTCTATGCCCAAATCCCATCACTACTTCTTTGTTTTTAAGAGCGTTATTTATCCATTTCAGTGCATTTTCTGGTTTTTTAATTTTATTCATCATATGCATCACTTCTTCATTAGCGCCACCATGAAGAGGGCCTTTTAAACTAGCAATTGCACCCGTTATTGCACCGTGTATATCAGATAAGCTACTTGTTATAGTTCTAGCTGTAAAAGTTGATACGTTAAAACTGTGCTCAGCATACAAAATTAAAGAAACATCAAATGCTTTAACAATTTCTTTTTGAGGAACTTTTCCAAAACACATATAGAAAAAGTTTTCAGCAAAAGTTAAGTTTTTCTTTGGTTTTATAATTTTTTTTCCTTTCCTAATTCTATAAAATGCTGCTAAGGCAGTTGGCGTTTTTGCAAAAATTCTCAATGCTTTTCTCATATTTGCTTCAGGAGAAGAATCAGTAGTTTCTTTATCCTCCAATCCCATCACGCTAACAGCAGTTCTCGCAACGTCCATTGGATGAGATTTTTTTGGCATATGTCTTATTATTTCATATAAATTTTTTGTAAGCTCTCTGTTGTTTCTCTCTTCTTTTTCAAAATGTTTTAGCTCTATTGAGTTTGGAAGATCTTTATTCAATATTAAATATGCAACTTCTTCAAATCTACAGTATTCACATAAATCTTGAGCAGCATAACCTCTATAAGTTAGAGAGTTAATCTCTGGCATAACTTTTGAAACTTCAGTTTCATCTACAACAATTCCAAGTAAACCTTTTTTAATATCATCACTCATTATTCATGTCCTTCTGTACTAAAATTATAAATTTTTTCGTCTAAAGAATTATATTTTTCGTATTCTACTAATTCATACAATCTTTTTCTTGTTTGCATTTTATCTATTATATTATTTTGATGTCCATTTGCATAAATGTCTCTTAATCCATCTTCAACATTTTTCATTGCTAATCTTTGTGTTGTTACTGGATATATAACAATATTATATCCAAAGTTTTCTAACTCCTTATAGTTAAATAGTTTGGATTTACCAAATTCAGTCATATTAGCCAACAAATAACATGAAAGTTCTTTTCTTACTTTTTCAAAATCTTTTTCATCTTGCAAAGCTTCTGGAAATATAATTTCTGCTCCAGCATCTATGTAAGCTTTACATCTATCAATCATTTTATCAATTCCCTCAACACTTTTTGCATCTGAGCGCGCTATAATTTTGAAGTTTTGATCTTTTTTTGTAGCTACACATTCTTTTATTTTTGAAACCATGGCTTCTGTTGAAATAAGTTCCTTATTCTCAAGATGTCCACATCTTTTTCTTTCAATTTGATCTTCCAAATGAACACCAGTTAATCCAAAATCTTCAAAAGTTTCTATAGTTTCTTTACAAGATTTAAAACCTGTATCTATATCAACAATAGTTGGTAGATTAGTTACTCTAGATATTAGATAGGATCTGGTACTTACATCTTGAAGTGTAGTTAAACCTATATCTGGAAAACCAAGATCATTGGCCATAACTCCTCCTGACACATAAACTGCATCATAACCAATTTCTTCAATTAATTTTGCTGTTAGAGGATTATAAGCCCCAGGAACTCTCAGAATTTTATTTGATTTAAGTTTTTGATCAAAATCAATTCTTTTTTGACTTGGTTCTTTTTCAACAAAATGCATTAAAAAATTCCTTTTTTTAAATTTCTTTTTAATTTACTTTTTTTAATTTCAATATTTAATCTATCTAATTGACCAGCTTTTAAGTTTTTTAAATTCTGAACATTTTTTAAAAAACGATCACTCTCACTTTTTTCTAAAATACCATCTGTTAGAGTTAAAAATTTATTAATATAATTTTCTCTTTTAAATGGTCTTGCTCCATAGGGGTGAGCATCAGCTCTATCTAGTTCTTCAGTTACTTTTTTTCCATTGTTCAATGTAACAATAACTTTTGCTCCAAAAGATTTCTTTTTTGGATTTGGATCATGATATTTTTTTGTCCACTTTTTATCTTCATAAGTTGTTATTGAATTCCATATCTTAATAGTACTTTTTCTATTTGCTCTTGATTTAGTGTAAGATTTTATATGATGCCAATCTCCATCTTCTAGGGCAACTGCAAAAATATACATTATAGAGTGGTCCAAAGTTTCTCTACTTGCATTCGGATCCATTTTTTGTGGATCATTTGCACCTGTTCCAATTACATAATGTGTATGATGACTTGTATAAATATCTATTTTTTTGATTTGATTTAAATTTGGTATTTTAGTTTTTAATTTTTTTGCAAGGTCTATTAAAGCCTGAGACTGATACTCTGCAGAATATTCTTTTGTATAAGTTTCTAATATGGCTTTTTTACTTTCTCTTTTTTTAGGAAGGGGAACTTTATATTTTGCTTTTCTACCATCAAGAATTCTTGCAATAACACTATCTTCACCTTCATAAATTGGACTTGGTGCTCCTTCACCTCTCATAACTCTATCAACAGCTTCTATTGCTAATTTTCCTGCATGTGCAGGTGCATATGCTTTCCAACTAGATATCTCTCCTTTTCTAGATTGTCTTGTAGAAATAGTTGTGTGTAGTGCTTGCTGAACCGCTTGGTAAATTGTTTCAGTATTTAATTTTAACAATGATCCTAATCCAGCAGCAACACTTGGGCCCAGGTGTGCGATGTGATCTACTTTATGTTTGTGTAAACATATACCTTTAACTAAATTTACTTGAACTTCGTATGCTGTAATAATACCTCTTAATAAATCTAAACCACTTTTTTTATTTTGTTGGGCCACGCTTAATAGTGGTGGAATATTATCTCCAGGATGACTGTAATCAGCAGCCAAAAAAGTATCATGAAAATCAAGTTCTCTTACAGCAGTTCCATTTGACCAAGCAGCCCACTCACAATCAAATTTTAATTTTGAATTAACCCCAAAAAGAGTTGCTCCATTTTTTCTAGAATGCTTCAAAGCCATTTCTCTTGAAGAAATAACAGGTCTTCTATTTAAAGAGGCAATAGCAACCGAGGCGTTGTCGATAATTCTATTGATTACCATTTCAATTGCCTCTTTATTAAGTTTGGCATTATCACTTGCTATTTCTGCAATTTTCCAGGCAAGTTGTTTTCTCTTAGGTAGATGTATTTTAGAGGGAAAAACTTTAACTGTATGTTGTAACAAAATAACTCCTTATTAGTAATTTTGTTTTAATAGCTAAAATAAATTAATCAATATTAAAGATATTCAGATATGATTTTTTCAATTCCAACAAAATCTTTTATCAAGTGATTATGGTAAATTTCATCAGATTTTTTTTCCGTATATCCATACTTTAACAATATCATTGGAATATCAGCAGCTTTCGCTGAGTTTGCATCAGTTTCACTATCTCCAATCATTATTGATTTTTTTAAGTCTCCATCCAAAATTTCAATTACTGTAGTTAAGTGTCTAGGATCGGGCTTACAATAATCAAATGTATTGTATCCGGCCACATATTCAAAATAATCGTAAATTCCTATTTTCTTTAAAAGATCCACAGCAAGATGTTCTGTTTTATTAGTACAAACAGCCATAGATATTTTTTCATCTTTGCACCAATTTAAAAATTCTTTTACTCCATTTATTAACGTGCTTTTATTATAAATATTCTTTCCATAGAAAGACAAAAATTCATCAGTCATTTCGTTTTGAATTTTTTCATCAAACCATTTCCATTTTCCATATGATTTTTGCATCATCGCCTTAGCCCCTTGTCCAACTGCATTTTTTAACTCAACAATAGATTTTGTTGGATAACCAAATTTTTTCATTACATGGTTATGAGCAAGTATTAAATCTGGTGCTGTATCTACAAGAGTGCCATCTAAATCAAACAATACTGTAAATCTTTGTTTCATATCAAAAGTATTTTAAAGAAATAATTTGTGAATTAATTTAGATATATACTTAATGTAAAGAAAATCTAGATGAAACAACCAAAAAAACATAATAATCAAAACAAACTTCGAAATAAGTTTTTAAATGCTGGTGTTAAAATGATAGGTCCCGAAACTATTTTTTTCTCAAATGATACAAAAATTGGCAAAGCAGTTACAATTGAACCATATGTGGTAATTGGTTCTAAAGTTAAAATAGGAAATAATGTAGTCATCAAATCTTTTTCACACCTAGAATCTTGCAAGATTGAAAATAAAGTTGAGATAGGTCCTTATGCAAGAATTAGACCTGGTACAATTCTTAAAGAAGGTTCAAAAGTAGGAAATTTTGTAGAGATTAAAAAATCAACTGTTGGAAACAAATCGAAAATAAATCATTTATCTTATGTTGGAGATAGTGATATTGGTAAAATGGCAAATATTGGCGCTGGCACAATTACTTGTAATTATGATGGTATAAAAAAAAGTAAAACAATAATTAAAGATAGAGTATTTATAGGTTCAAATTCATCTTTAGTAGCGCCTATTAAAATTGATAAAGAAAGTATTGTTGGTGCAGGATCTGTAATAACAAAAAATGTTAAAAAAAAATCTCTAGCATTAACTAGATCTGTACAAGTGGAAATTAAAAATTATAAAAGAAAGACAAAATAAATTATGTGCGGAATAATAGGAATATCTAGCAATAAATCTGTATCAGCGAATATTATAAATTCTTTAAAAAAACTTGAATATAGAGGTTATGACTCTGCTGGGGTTGCAACTTTATTTGGTGGTGAAATAAATGAGGTAAAATCTGAAGGAAGAGTTGATAATTTAGAACAAAACTTTGATCTAAAATCTTTGAAAGGAAATATAGGAATAGGTCATGTCAGATGGGCAACTCACGGAATTCCAAATAGTATTAATGCTCACCCACATTCTTCAGACAATGTATCTGTTGTCCATAATGGAATAATAGAGAACTCAACAATTCTAAAAAAACATTTAATTAATAAGGGCCATACTTTCAAATCTCAAACTGATACCGAGGTAATTGTTCATTTAATTACAGAAAATTTGAAAACTATAGAACTGGAAGAGGCAATAACTAAAACTTTAAAACAACTTCACGGAAGTTTTGCATTAGGTATAATTTTTAAAGATATTCCAGATTTAATTGTTGGTGCAAGAAGAGGCTCACCATTAGCGGTTGGTTATGGTCCTAATGAAAATTACCTAGGGTCAGATTCCTATGCTTTAAAATCCATGACAAATAAAATTACTTATCTTGATGATGGAGAATTTTGTATTGTTAAAAAAGATCAAGTTAATTTTTATAATGAGGATGGTAAAAAAATTAATAAAAAAATTTTAGAATTATCATCAAATGAGTCAAGCTATGATAAGGGTGACTTCAAACACTTCATGGCTAAAGAAATAGAGGAGCAGCCTGTAACAATAAAAACTGGAATTAAAGAATATTTGGATAGTGTAAATAATGAGATAAATATTTTCAATTTTCCATGGAAAATCAATGAAATTAAATCAATTACATTAATTGGTTGTGGTACTGCTTACCATTCTTGCTTAATGGCTAAATATTGGTTCGAAGAATTAACAGAATTAGATGTTAATATAGATATTGCTTCTGAATTTAGATACAGAAAAAATAGATTTAAAAATGAAAGTTTATATATTTTTGTTTCTCAGTCTGGTGAGACTGCAGATACTTATGCCGCTTTAGATCTTTGTAACAAAAATAATATGAAAACATGTGCTGTAGTTAATGTAATTGAAAGTTCTATAGCAAGAGACGCAAATTTTGTATTACCAATTCATTGTGGACCTGAAATTGGAGTTGCATCTACAAAAGCATTCTTAGGTCAAATTCTTGTTCTGTATATTTTAGCATTAAAAATTGGATCTTTATCTAATCAAATTGATAAAAAAAATTATCAAGAAAAAATTAAAGATCTTAAAAGCTTACCAAGTTTGATAGAAAAAACTTTATTAGTAGATAATGATATTCAAGCAATCTCTTCAACGTTCAATGAGGCTAAAGGATCTATGTTTCTTGGAAGAGGTTTCTCTTTCCCAATAGCTTTGGAAGGAGCCTTGAAATTAAAAGAATTATCTTACGTTCATGCAGAGGGTTATCCAGCAGGTGAAATGAAGCATGGACCACTTGCTTTAATAGAAGAAGGGATGCCTGTTGTAGTTTTAGCTCCAAGAGACAGTTACTATAAAAAAACTATCTCTAATATGCAGGAAGTTATAGCGAGAGGTGCTAAAGTTCTTTTAATAACAAATAAAAGCAAGGATGAGATTGTTTCAGAGAATATTTGGGAAACTATTGAAGTAGAAAATACAAACGATGATTTATTACCATTCTTATTAACTGTTCCACTTCAAAAACTTGCATATTATTCTGCTTTGAAAAAGGGTTATGATATAGATAAGCCAAGAAATTTAGCCAAATCAGTCACAGTTGAATAAATTTGTACTTTTATTTATCAAAACTATTGGCACCTTTTTTAAATTTAACTAATCTTTTAATAATATTAATTATTTTGATAATTATTTTTAGGAGTTTCTTTTTAAAAAATAAAATAAAATATTTTAGTTATACAATTGTCTTTTTATTTTTACTTATCAGCATATTTCCAATTGGAAATTTTGGTTTAAATTATTTAGAAAAAAAATATATTAATCAACAAAAAATTTTAGATATTGATAATATAATCGTTTTAGCTGGATCTGAAAATTTACAATCTACAGAAATTACAAAAAAATTAAATCTTAATGGGGGATCTGAAAGATTGATTGCCAGTGTGAAATTAGCAAATAAATTTAAAAATTCTAAAATATATTTTTTAGGTGGAGATGGACATTTAGTCAAAAATTCGCTTAATGAAATTAATGTTGCAACTAAATTTTATGAAGATGTAAGTTTTGATATCAACCGGATTCACTTTGTTAATAAAACAAGAAATACTTATGAAAACTTAAAAGAATTTAAAAAAATTGCAGACAATAACAAGAAAAATATTTTAATTACTTCTGCATTTCACATGCCAAGAAGTTTGTATATAGCAAAAAATTTGGATATTAAACTAATCCCCTATGCTGTAGATTATAGATCAAATAATTTTTCCTCTATCGCTAATTTTTATCAAAACTTTAGTGTAAGTGGAAATTTGACCTCTTTTGATATTTTTTTTAGAGAAATAGTTGGTATTTTAGCTATTAAATTATTTTACTAATTTACATAGTTGAAAAATCACTTATGTTTGTTAAAACAATTGTAAGTTGTAATGAAAAATTGGAAAAAAAATAGTTGGAGAAAATATCCGGTTAAACACATACCGGAGTATCCAAATAAAAAAGAACTAAATAAAGTTTTAGATAAAATTGGAACTTTTCCACCTTTAGTATTTGCTGGAGAGACTAGACATTTAAAAGATCAGTTAGCTGATGTTGTAGATGGAAAAGCTTTTTTACTTCAAGGCGGAGATTGTGCAGAAAGTTTTGCAGAATTTAACCCTGACAATCTAAGAGATACATTCAAATTAATTTTACAAATGTCTTTAGTTTTAACTTATTCAGCCTCTCTGCCTGTTGTGAAAGTTGGAAGAATTGCTGGTCAATTTTCAAAACCTAGAAGTTCTCCAGTTGAAAGTAAAGATGGTGTTGAACTTCCAAGTTATTTAGGTGACAATATAAATGGAATGGAATTTACAGAAAAAGCAAGAATTCCAGACCCAAAAAGATTATTTAAAGCTTATTCTCAATCAGCAGCAACTCTAAACCTTATAAGAGCATTCTCAAAAGGAGGTTTTGCGGATTTAAACAAAGTTCATCTTTGGAATTTAGGTTATATTAAAAAAAGTCCAGAAGCCAAAAAATTTAAAGATTTAGAGGATAAAATTGCAGATGCTATAGCATTTATGAGAGCGTGTGGAATTACATCAGATTTTAACAATAGATTGTATACTGTAAATTTTTGGACATCACACGAAGCATTACTGTTACCTTTTGAAGAAGCAATGACTAGAACAGACTCTACTACAGGTGAGAACCATGACACTTCAGCTCATTTTGTTTGGATAGGAGATAGAACAAGACAGCTTGATGGAGGACATGTAGAGTTTTGCAGAGGTATTGAAAATCCTATAGGTATAAAATGTGGACCAACATTAAAATCCGATGATTTAATTAATTTATGTAACCGAATTAATCCAAAAAATGAAAAAGGTAAAATAACTTTAATTTCAAGATTTGGAGCAGATAATGTTTCAAAATTTCTACCAAAATTGATTAGAGCGATTAAGAAAGAGGGATTAAATGTAATTTGGTCTTGTGACCCATGTCATGGGAATACAATTAAAGCAGCAACAGGTTTTAAAACTAGACCATTCAACAGTGTTTTGAGTGAAGTAAAAAATGTTTTCGCGTGTCACCAAAGTGAAGGAAGTTATGCGGGAGGTCTTCATATAGAGTTAACTGGTCAAGATGTGACCGAATGTATTGGTGGAGCACAAAAAATTTCTGAAAGAGATCTCTCTTCAAGATACCATACTCATTGTGATCCAAGATTGAATGCTAATCAAGCTTTAGAATTAGCTTTTATGATTTCTGATGAGATTAAAAAGAATAGCTCATATTCTAAAAATGCAGATAGAGCGGCATCTTAAGGCATTGTAAAATCTTAATAATAAAATATTTTAAGAACTATGAACACTTCAGAAAAAGCCAAATTTATATCTAATTGGATTAAAAATTATGTAAACAATATGCCTTCAAAGGCTCAGTCTCTAGTTATAGGAATATCTGGAGGTATTGATTCATCTGTTTCAAGCACCTTGAGTGCGATTACGGGTTTAAAAACAATTGTTTTATCAATGCCAATTAAGCAAAAATCACATCAACATGATTTAAGTTTAAAACATCAAGAATGGTTAGTTAAAAATTTTAAAAATGTTGAAGCACATACAATTACTTTTAAACTTAAACTTTTAAACATAGAAAAAAATTATGACTTTTAATGTTGCTTTCATAGGTCTTGGGGTTATGGGCTACCCAATGGCTGGTTATATATCAAAAGCCGGACACAATGTAACTGTTTTTAATAGAACAAAATCTAAAGCTGAAAAATGGATTAGCGAATATAAAGGTAAAATGGCAGATACTCCTGCTCAAGCAGCAGAAGGCGCAGATTTTATTTTTACATGTGTTGGTAATGACAATGATCTAAGAGAAGTGGCTACAGGTGAAAACGGATTATTCAAAACAGCAAAAGCTGGATCAATTTTTATTGATAACTCAACTGTATCAGCTGAGGTTTCTAGACAGTTAAATAAAGAAGCAAATGAAAAAGGATTTAGTTTTTTAGACGCACCTATTTCTGGAGGACAAGCTGGTGCTGAAGGCGGAATACTAACAGTTATGGTGGGCGGTGATGAAGAGGTATTTAAAAAGGCTGAGCCTGTAATTGATTGTTATAGCAAAAAGGTAAAACTAATTGGTCCTTGTGGTAGTGGACAGCTTACAAAAATGATGAATCAAATGTGTATTGCTGGAACAGTACAAGGTTTGTCTGAGGCAATAAACTTTGGAATAAATGCAGGATTAGATATGGATAAAGTTATGGAAACAATATCTAAAGGTGCAGCTCAATCATGGCAAATGGAAAATAGATATCGAACTATGACGGATGATAAATTTGATTATGGTTTTGCAATAGATTGGATGAGAAAAGATTTGGCAATTGTAATTGAAGAAGCAAAAAGAAATGGTTCACCAGTTCCAATTACTGAAATTATTGATGGCTATTATGCTGAGGTTCAAAAGATGGGTGGAAATCGTTGGGATAGCTCCGGCTTAATTGCCAGATTAAAGAAGAAAAAATAATATTTGTGACGGATACAGTTCCTTATTACGAGGACTTTACAGAGATCAAAAAAAAAATTTGGTCAATGCTAGACAATGCTGTGAAAGATAGAAGTTCTCCTTTTCGAATACCAGTGTTTATTTGTGGTAATCAATCAGACTTTGATGGAAGGATTGTTGTTCTAAGAAAATCTGATCAATCAAATAATTTAGTACAATATCATAGCGATATTAGGTCAGATAAAATTGAAAATTTGAAAGCAAATAAAAATGCTGCAATGCTGTTTTACGATAAAGATGAAAAAATACAGGTTAGATTAAAAGTTGAGTGTACGATTAATTACAATAATGATGTAACTAAAGAATCTTGGTCCAAAACTCAGCATATAAGTAGAAAATGTTATTTAGTTGATAATGGACCTGGAACTGAGTCAGATCTTCCAACTTCTGGGCTAAAACCAGAATTAGATAATTTTGATTACACTAAAGAACAAAGTGAAGAAGGTTATAAAAATTTTACTGTTATACAGTGCAAAATTAAATCTATTGAATGGCTTTATTTAGCGGCTAAAGGCCATCGAAGAGCAAAATTTGATATTAAAAACAAAAAAGAAAGTTGGTTGGTTCCATAAGAAATGATTACAGGTTTTTTATTTGCAATAATACTAATTATAGGTGGTCTGGCTGTTATGAGGTTTGGTATATTTCAAATAAGAAAATTTAAAAAAGGAGAAATTGAAGTTAAAAAGAAAATTAGTGATCAAATAGCATTTGTAATTTTTTTTGCGGTAATAATTGGATTAATAGTTTATTCGGTCAATGATCTATTATTTAAGTAAATAAATTATTTTTTCATACTCCTCTAACAATTATATTGCTTCCTTCAGAGTTTTGTAAACGAATATCCCGAACAGGCTTATATTCGTCAGAGTGATACCACTCCAGGGCTTTTTCATATGATGGAAATTTAATGATTACTAATCTTGGAAAATTATCTTCACCCTCTACTACTTGGTATTCACCATTTCTAACAAGATATTCTCCACCAAATTTTTTTACAACTTCTGTAACTTTAGCTACATATTCTTTGTAGTTTTCTGGATTTGTTACTTTTAATTGAGCTATTACATAACCTGCTGACATTATTACCTCCTCTTTTAAATTATACTACTCATTACTCCAAAGCCAAGCTGCCCCTCTCACTCCACTTGAATCTCCATGTAAATTTTTTAATACTTTAGTCTCTACTTTATTTGAAAAAGTATATTTAGATATCAAAGTTGGAATGTTTTTATAAAATCTATCAATATTTGACATTCCTCCACCAAGAATTATTGCATCAGGATCAAAAATTCCTATCATCACTGCCATCAATCTTGCCATCCTATCTTCATACAAACCTAATTCTAAATTAGCTCTCGGATCATTTTCTAAATCAAGTTTAACAATTTCTTCTGAGCTTAAATTAGTATCGTATTTTTGATTAAACCTGTCTTTAAAACCAATGCCAGACATAAATTGTTCAGCGCATAAAGGTCTGCCACAGTTATTTGAAGGACAACTTATTTTTGTTTCTTGTTCCTCTTTAGTTGGATAAGGCAAAGGTTGGTGTCCCCAATCCCCTGCGATTTGATTTGATCCCTCAATAATTGATTTATTATAAGATAATCCACCTCCAAAACCTGTGCCAATTATTATACCAAAGATAGATTTATAATCTTTTCCAGCACCATCTACAGCTTCAGACAATGTGAAGCAATTTGCATCATTCATTAATCTTACTTCTCTATTTAAAGCTAATTCTAAATCTTTTTTAAAAGGTTTGTCATTTAACCAAAGAGAATTAGCGTTAGTAATTATTCCAGTTTGTCTTGAGGAAAATCCAGGTATCCCAATACCAACCGAACATACTTCTTTACTAATTATATCAAATTCATCCACAAGCTTTTTTACAGTTTCAATTCCTGATAAATAATTTCTTTCATATGAATATCTTTTTCTTTCTAGCTGTTTGCCATCCTGATCTAAAAGAATACCTTCAATTTTAGTACCTCCGTAATCAATACCTATTTTAAATTTACTCTTCATAAATTTAACTTTTAAAAAATAGATTTAGAATATTTCTTCCAGTTATCTTGATAATGTTTTGTGTTTAATAACATTTCTTTTTTTTCTTGGTCTGTAACCTTTCGTATTACTCGTCCAGGAGACCCAACAACCAAAGAATTATCAGGTATAACTTTGTTTTCAGTTATTAATGCTTTTGCTCCAATGATGCAGTTTTTTCCTATATTTGCTTTATTTAAAATTACTGCACCAATTCCAATTAAGCTATTATCTCCAATGATACAGCCATGAAGCATCACTAAATGACCTACAGTAACATTTTTACCTACTCTTAACGGACAGCCAGGATCTGTGTGTAATACACTACCATCTTGAATGTTAGACCCCTCACCTATGTGAATATTTTCTATATCTCCTCTTAAAACAGCATTGAACCAAATGCTTGTATTTTTCTCTAATGTAACATCTCCAATTATAGTTGCATTAGGAGCTACCCAATTTTCGCCAGAGTTTTTTGGTTTTTTATCTTTTAAATCATAAAACATAATTTATATATTCTTACAGTATGCCAATACAAACTCCAATATGTGATTTTGGTCAAAAAGCTATTCCATTTGAATTAAAATCAACAGAAAATAAAATTCTTTCATTGGATGATATCAAAGGAGAAAATGGAACTTTGATAATGTTTATTTGTAATCATTGCCCTTATGTAAAAGCAGTTACAAAAGAAATAGTTGAAGATTGCAAAGAATTAAAAAAAATTGGAATAAATTCTGTAGCAATCTGTGCAAATGATGCTGAGAATTATCCAGAGGACTCTTTTGAAAATATGATTAAATTTTCTAAAGATAATAATTTTAATTTTCCTTACTTAAACGACGAAACACAAAATATTGCAAAAGCATATGATGCTGTCTGTACACCAGATTTTTTTGGATATAACAAAAATCTAGAACTTCAATATCGTGGAAGATTAAGAGAGTTGAGAAATCTTATACCTGTTAAAGAAGGCGAAAGTGATTTGTTAAAAGCTATGAAACAAATTGCTGAAACAGGTAAAGGTCCTGAAAATCAAATTCCTAGTGCTGGCTGTAGTATAAAGTGGAAAAATAATTAATGTATTTAATTGTCACTAGATCTTTTCCTCCTGAGCTTGGTGGGATGCAAAGCTTAATGTGGGGCTTATCAAAAGAATTATCTAAAAATTTCATGATAAAAGTGTTTGCAGATTCTATTGATAATCATAAAGATTTTGATGAGCAAGCCTCGTTTTCAATTGAAAGAGTTGGTGGAATAAAACTTCTTAGAAAATATAGAAAAGCTCAGTTAGTAAATGAATTTATTAAAGAAAATAAAATTAAAGGAATAATTGGAGATCACTGGAAAAGTTTAGAACTTATCAAAACTTCAAAAAAAAAATATTGTCTTATTCATAGTAAGGAGATCAATCATCCTAAAGGATCAAGTCAAAATAAAAGAGTTTTAAATGTTCTTAATAATGTAGAAAAAGTTATTGCTAACTCACAATATACTAAAAACCTTGCCATTGAATGTGGAGTTAATGAAAATAAAATTATTGTAATTAATCCTGGTGTTGATCCAGCTCAAGAATTAAACAAAAAATCATTGGAAAAAGTTGAAAGCTTATTAAAAGTTAAAACACCAAGATTAATTACTGTTTCAAGATTTGATAAAAGAAAAAACCATGAAAAAACAGTAATGGCACTTAGAAATCTAAAACAAATTTATCCTGATATTGTCTACATTTGTATTGGATACGGTGATGAAGAAGAAAATATTAAAAAATTAGTGAAAGAACTAAATTTAGATGAACAAGTAATGTTTTTTAAAGATATAAGTAATGATTTAAAAAATGCTCTTGTTGCTAAATGCAATTTATTTGTAATGCCTTCTATAATTCATAAAAAATCTGTTGAAGGGTTTGGAATTGCATATGTTGAAGCAGCGCAATACGGTGTACCATCTATAGGCGGTAAAGATGGAGGTGCGGCAGATGCAATAGATCATGAAAAAACTGGTTTAATATGTGATGGAAATAATCTTGATGACATTTATTCTTCAATTAACTTAATGCTTGAAAATAAAAAATATTTAGAACTTGGAAAAAATGCAAAAGAATTTGTGAATAAATTTCAATGGTCAAAAATAATTGAAGAATACAAAAAGATACTAAATTGATTTCAAATAATAAATTAGCAATTTTTTTAATTATAATCTCAGTTTTTTGTGGAACATTAATGTTAACCTTTTTAAAATTAGCTCAAGAAGAAGTTAATGTTTATGTAGCAGGTTTCTTTAGGTTTTTATTTGGTTTCCTGATTATTTTTCCTTATATGTTAAAAACTAAATTTACAGTTTTTAAATCAAATCATCATAAAAAACATTTTCTTAGAGCAGTTTTAAACTTGCCTTCAATGCTTTTATATTTCTCAGCTTTAACAATGATGCCAATTGAAAAAGCTACAGCAATATCTTTTGTTGTTCCTTTCATAGTAACTATTTTGGCTGTTTTGTTTCTTGGAGAAAAAATTTATATCTACAGAAGTTTTGCGCTAGTTTTAGGATTTATTGGTATGTTGGTAATTTTAAGACCAGGTATTATTGACATATCTATTGGAGTGTATATGGCACTGGTGTCATCTTTTATGTGGTCAATAGTTATTATAATTACAAAAACTATCACAAAAGATGATAGCTCAATTACA
>CACBDD010000013.1 GCA_902537905.1 uncultured Pelagibacteraceae bacterium
AAAATATCATTTTTTTCTGTATCATTAAAATTAATTTGATTTTGATTAAACATAATTTGACCTGATGAAGGTCTGTCTATTAAAGAAATTAAATTTAACAAAGTTGATTTACCTGAGCCAGATGGGCCCATGAGTGAATAAATTTTACCTTTTTCAAAATTTTGTGACAATCCTTTTAGAACTTTAATCTTTTTTTCAGTTTCAAAACTTTTAGATATATTTTTTAATTCTAAATACTTACTCATATTTTAAAGATTTAATTGGATCTAACTTAGCTGCTTTAAATGCTGGAAAAATTGAAACTAAAATAGTTATAATTATAGAGCAAACTGAGATTAAAATTATTGATGTTGGATTAATTTCAGAAGGCATCTTGCTTAAAAAATATATTTCTTCTGGAAATAAACTTATATTGAAAACTGAGCTTAAAAATTGTCTAAAATTCTCAATATAAATAGAAAAAGTTACACCTAAAAAAATACCAAAAATAGTTGCAGAAGTACCTATTATTACACCAACTAAAAAAAATATTTTAATTATTGATTTATTTAATACTCCAATTGATTTTAAGATAGCAATATCTCTTGTTTTGTTTTTAACTAAAATAGTTAATCCTGAAATAATATTAAATGCAGCAACAATTATTATTAGTGACAAAATAATAAACATGACATTCCGTTCAACTTTAAGGGCTGAAAATAATGAACTATTCATATCTGCCCAACTAAAAACAAACTCGTGATCAAAGACTTGTTTCACAATTAATTTTTGGTACTCAATATTATTTGGATTTTTTAGATATATTTCTAAATTTCTTTCGTCAGGATTGTATCCAAAGAACTCTTCTAAAACATTAAGTTCAATAAATGCAATATTTTGATCAAATTCTGCTAAACCACTATTAAAAATTGAATTAACTTCAAAAGTTTTTTGTTTAGGCATACTGCCAATAATTGTTTGAACACCAGATGGTGACATTAAAGTCAATTCATCTCCTATTTCAAGATCTAGAGAAAAACTTAGTTCACTTCCAATTGATATGGAATTTTTATCAAATTGGTTTAATTCACCTTTAAATTTCTCATTTGTTAATACTTCTAAGTTTAAAAGATCATTACGCTTATAGCCACGTAACACTATTCCTTTGGTATTATTGTTTTTAAGAATAATTGCCTCTCCTGAATTACTAAAAATAATATTCTTAGAAATTAAGTTTAGCTTATTATTTATTTTACTTTCATCTATTGAATTTGAATAAGGTTTTACAGTTACGTGAGAATTAAATCCTACAATTTTATTTATTAACTCAGTTCTAAAACCATTCATTACAGACATAACGATGATAAGAACTGCAACCCCAAGACTTATTCCAATAAAGGAAAATATTGAAATGACATTTAAAAAGCCATCTTTTTTTCTGGCTTTTAAAAATCTAAAAGTAATTTCTTTTTCTAAAGTAGAAATCAAATTGAATTTTTTTGTTTATTTATAATTTCTATAATTTTGTTTAAAGGCAAGTTTTGAGTTTCACCACCTGTTTCTTTAAACTCTAGTAAATCACCCTCACTCTTCTTACCAATGATAATTTGGTATGGAGCCCCAATCAAATTCATTTTTTTGATTTTTGATGAAAAATTTTCATCAGTATCATCAACAATAGCATCAATATTATTTTTTAATAATTCACTGTTAATACTATTGGCCTTATCTAATGCTGAATTATCATTTTTATTTATCATCGGTATTAAAGCAATATCATATGGAGCAACAGACAATGGCCATTTCATGATTTCATTTTTTTCATCATATTTTGCTTCTATTATAGCTCCTACTAACCTTGATACACCGATCCCATAAGAACCCATTTTAACAAAATCTTTTTTTCCACCTGGTAAATCTACTGATGCATTCATGGCTTTTGAATATTTGTCTCCAAAATAAAATATGTGGCCTACCTCAATACCTTTTGTGATTAATTGATTTTCTTTGGACACTATTTTTTCAAATTCATCCTTATTAAACTTTTCATCAGTCACTGCATAAAATTGCTCATATTTTTTTCTCATTTCTTCTAAAGAAGATTTTTCTAGTTGAGTATCATCACTGTTTAAGTCAAAAATTCTTTTGTCAGTAAAAATTTTACTTTCCCCTGTGTCTGCTAGGATAATAAATTCATGAGATAAATTTCCTCCAATTGGACCTGTGTCAGCAGCCATAGGTATTGCTGTTAGATCTAATCTTTTAAAAGTTTTTAAATATGAAAGAAAAAATTTATTATATGAAAAAAAAGCTTCTTCATCTGATACGTCAAAAGAATAAGCGTCTTTCATGTAAAACTCTCTTCCCCTCATAATTCCAAATCTAGGTCTTATTTCGTCTCTAAATTTCCATTGTATGTGATACAGAAGTTGAGGTAATGATTTATATGATTTAATTGAAGATCTAAAAATTTCTGTAACTTGCTCTTCATTAGTAGGTCCATAAAGCATTTCTCTTTTTTGACGATCAGTTATTCTGAGCATCTCCTCACCATAATCATCATATCGACCACTTTCTTTCCAGATATCGCTGGATTGAATTGTTGGCATCAATATTTCTTGAGCTCCAATTTTATTTTGCTCTTCTCTTACAATTTGTTCTATTTTTTTCATTACCTTAAATCCTAAAGGTAACCATGAGTATATCCCTGCAGAAGCTTGCTTAATCATACCAACTCTCAACATTAATTGATGAGATTTAATTTTTGCCTCAGAAGGATTATTTTTTAATATTGGAATAAATGAATTTGATAAATGCATCTTAACTAATCATATTTCTTAAATTTAAATATTCAAATTTTATTAGTAAATAAATAATGATAAAAATTATAGTAGTTATGCCTGTACAATATAAGAATTTTTTCACCATTTTTGGGTTTTCAGGTGATCCTGGATCTTCTCCATCAATTTTTACAGTTTTTGCTCTGTTTACATCAATAGGAAGTATAGCAAAGAAAACTATCCACCATATAATTACATAGATAATTGCTAAACCAGTTGCACTCATTAAATTCTCACTAAGTTAATATTAGTGAAAGGTTTTTTTCCCGTTCTTTCTTTTGAAAATTTTCTACAGGCAATTTTCAATGCATCAATTAAATTATGCTCTTGTTGCTTGCTTCCAATTTTAAAAGTTCTAGAAGTTTTTTCTATTTCTTCTTCTAGTCCATAAACAAAATCGTCTCTATCATCTACTGGTAATCCACGAAAAGAAAGCACAGGATTGTTATGAATATTCCCTTTTGGTGTTATCATTAAAGTTACTTCAAGATAACCATTTGCACTCAAATTTTTTCTATCTTTTATTGACTGTGAATCAGGATCAACGCTTACATTGCCATCTAAATACAATCTACCACTTGGAGCTTTGTCGTAAACTTCAGGCTGATTACCAGGATATAACTTAACTATATCACCGTTTTCTACTTGTACAGGATATGGAACTTGCATTTCTTTTGCAAAATTTATGTGTTCTATCATGTGTCTATGTTCACCATGTACAGGTATCACACATTTTGGTTTAATCCACTGGTACATTTCTTTTAAATCTTCTCTGTTAGGATGACCGGAAACATGAACGAATTCAGTTTCTTCAGATATTACTTCAATACCATCTTTAACAAGTTGGTTGTGTAATTTGTAAAGTTTTTTTTCATTACCAGGTATAATTTTTGAAGAAAAAATTACAGCATCACCTTTTTCAATAAAAACATCTGGATGAACATAACTAGAAATTCTCATCATTGCACCCATTGGTTCGCCTTGACTTCCAGTACATAAATACACAATTTTTTCTCTTGAAAAATTTTTAGCTTCACGGGGGTCAATTGGTTCAATAGTATTTTTTAAATATCCACATTGACGTGCAGCTTTATAAATACGATGCATTGATCTACCAACTAAGGAGATTTGTCTTCCAGTTTGTTCCGCACAATAAAAAGCTGTCTCCATTCTAGCTACATTTGAGGCAAAAGACGTTATGATAATTCTTTTTTTCAATCGAGACATAACGTTTAACATATTTTTTCTTACATCTAATTCTGAACCTGATCTACCAGCGCTAAAAACATTTGTTGAGTCACAAATCATTGCTAGCACACCTTCTTCACCAATTTCCTTTAATCTTTTTTCGTTTATATTGTCTCCAATCAAAGGGTTTGGATCTACCTTCCAATCGCCAGTATGCAAAATAACTCCTGCTGGAGTTTTTATTCTAAGACCGTTTGGTTCTAATATGGAATGCGTTAAAGTAATATATTCAATTTCAAATGGATCCAAGGAAACCTTTCCATTTAACTCAACAATCTTTAAATCATTGGTTATATCGATTTGCTTTTCTCTAAATTTTTCTCTAATTAATACAGCTGTGAAAGGTGTTGCAAAAATTTTACATTGTAATTTTGGCCATAAATAAGCAATAGCACCAATGTGATCCTCATGAGCATGTGTTAAAACTATTCCTAATAAATTATCTTTTCTTTCTATTATAAATCCAGGATCTGGATAAATTAAATCAACACCAGGAATAGTATCATCTGCAAATGTTACCCCTATGTCGACCATAATCCATTTATGATCACTAGGTTGTCCATAGCCAAACAAATTCATGTTCATGCCTATTTCACCTGATCCACCTAAGGGACAAAATAATAGTTCATCTTTCATATTATTGAATTAATTTTGAAATCTTTATTAAGCCTTTAATTGTAATATCTTGGTTGTGACTTGCTTTCGTTTTTATTGAGTTTTTAAATAAATCTGAAAATCCACCAGTAATAATTACTTTAAAAGATTTTCCGGTCTCCTTCTTAATTAAATTAATAATATTGTCAATTAAACCAGCATAACCCCAAAAAAAGCCTGATCTAACAGCAGAGATTGTATTTTTGCCAATGACTTTATTAATCTTTTTTAAATCTATTTTTGGAATTAGAGTTGCTTTATCAGACAAGGTATTAAGAGATAATCTCACACCTGGGGCAATAATTCCTCCAAAATAAGTATTTCTAATTAGTACGTCGAAAGTTGTTGCTGTACCAAAATCTAAAATTATAAAATTATTTTTATTGTTCATTAAACTTATAGCATTAGTGATTCTATCTGAACCTACCTGTTTATAATCTACTTTGATTTTTATAAGAGATTTTAAGTTTAATTTTTTAACCTCATAGCATTTTAGCTTAACTTTTTTCGATAAAAATTTATTAATTATAGAAAATGTTTTTGGAACAACACTACAAAATAATATTTTTTCAATTTTATTAAATTGAATTTTATTTTTTTTAAATAAAATATTAAGGTGCTTGTTAGTTATAGATTTTGATAAAAAAGTAATTTTTTTTGAAATTTTATTACTTTTAGAAACAATACATAATTTTGTTTCCGTATTACCAATATCGCCTAGAATATACATTATTTAATTTTATACAATTTAGATAAATTTTTTTCAAAAAGTTGTTTTAGTTTATTTTCTACAATTGATTTACTAATACTTTTTTTAGTTACCTCTTGCAAGTTTGTGGCAGGATAATTCCTTATAATTGGATTTTTTTTAATATTTATGCCTATACCAGTAATTAAAAATTTTTTATCTCTTACAAATATGACTTCTTGTAAAATGCCACTAATTTTTTTTTTATCAATTAATAAATCGTTTGGTTTTTTAAATAAAATTTTTTTACTTGTAAATGACGAGAGTAATTTTTTAACTAAAAGACAATTGATTTTTGTTATAGCGTTTATCGATAGTTTTGTTTTATTTAGTTCATTGAAAAAAGAGATAAATAAATTTCCTTTTGATGATATCCATTTTCTTCCATACTGACCTCTACCATTTACTTGTGTTTCAGCAACAACCATACCTAAGTTGTATTTAGTTTCTTTGATAATTCTTATTGCAGTATTATTTGTGCTTTTAACTTTTTTATATTTAAATTTTTTCAATTTCATTAAATAATATTAATTCTTGAAACGACTTCTATTAACTGACTTGGGAATATGAAGTATAAAAGAATTAATATCGTTGAAACTGTAAGTGAAAATTTTAACCATAAGCTATGGTCTGTATCGTATTTATCTTTTTCTTTATCAAAGTAAATTATTTTTATAATTCTTAAATAATAAAAAGCTGCAACTACGGTAGATAACAATCCAACAATAGCTAAGAAAAACATTGATTGTTCTAATACAGCTTTAAAAACATAAAACTTAGCAAAGAAACCTGCTAGAGGCGGAATACCTGCTAAAGAAAACAGTATTACAAGCATGCATAAAGATAAAAGTGGATGGTTTTTTGATAATCCTGAGAGATCCTCAATATCCTCATAATATTGATCCTTTCTTCTTAACATCAATAAACAAGAGAAAAGCGCTAAATTCATAACTACGTATATTGAAATATAAATTATTGAACTTTGAATTCCTTCGTTTGAAGCTGTGGCTAGTCCTGCCAATGTGTAACCAATATGTCCAATAGAACTATAAGCAATTAGTCTTTTGATATTGGTTTGACCTATTGCAGCAACTGCTCCAAAGACCATGGAAGCTATTGATAAGAAAATTATTATCATTTGCCATTGATCAATTAAATTTAAGAAAGGGACATATAAAAATCTTATAAATACAGTTAAAGCAGCGATCTTTGGCACCATTGTAAAAAATAAAGTCACAGTTGTTGGTGACCCCTCATAAACATCAGGTGCCCACATATGAAATGGAACTGCAGAAATTTTAAATGCTAAACCAACTAAGATAAATACAATACCAAATGTTAAAACATATTCGTTAGAATTTAATTGATTTGATATTATATCAAAATTAGTTGAACCAGAAAAACCGTATACTAATGAACATCCGTATAACAATAATCCTGAAGATAGTGCACTTAAAACAAAATATTTTAAACCAGCTTCAGATGATTTTAGTTGATCTCTGTTATATGTTGCTAATACGTAAAGAGCTAATGATTGTAATTCTAAGCCCATATAAAAAACAATTAAATCATTTGAGCTAATCATCACCATCATACCAAGAATAGAGCTCAAAATAAGAACTGGGTATTCGATGTTATATATTTTAAATATTTTTAAATAGCTTGATGAAATAACTAAAACTAAAAAACCTCCAATTAAAGTTATAATTTTCATTAGTGAAGACATAGTGTCAATTACAACACTTTCATTAAACAAAGTTTCTCTACTAACAGAGAAGGTTTCATTAATTGTTATTATTCCTGTAATTAAAATTGCAAATAAAGATAAATTGAAAGTGATTTTTGAACTATTTTTTTTAAATACACCCAAAACAAGTAAAAACATTATTGAAAGTGAAATAAATATTTCAGGTAATACTAAATTTAAATTTTCCATATTATTTGCTAGCTATATTTGTGTGGTGCATATTAATCAAATCGGTTACAGAAACTTCTATAGTATTTATCAACGGATCTGGATAAAATCCGAAGAATAAAGTTGGAACTGCTAGACAAGATAAAATTAGATATTCCGATCTATTTAAATCAAACATTTTCTTAAGGTCTTCGTTAACTAGCTTTCCAAAAACAACTCTTTTGTACAACCAAAGCATATATGCAGCTCCAAGTATTACTCCTAAACTAGCGATTACAGCTACTAAGAAATTATCCTTAAAGGCACCCATTAAAATTAAAAATTCTCCAATAAATCCACTTGTCCCCGGTAATCCTAAAGCTGCCAATGTAAATAACATAAATAAAATTGAATATTTTGGTATTATTGTAACTATGCCTCCATAAGAATTGATCATTCTTGAGTGCATCCGATCGTAGACAATACCAACACATAAGAAAAGTGCCGCTGAAACTAAACCATGACTAATCATTTGAATAATACTTCCTTCAATTCCTTGTTGTTGAAGCGTAAATATTCCTAATGTCACAAATCCCATGTGAGCAACAGAAGAATAAGCTATTAACTTTTTCATATCCTCCTGCATCAGTGCAATAAATGAAGTGAATATAATTGCTATAACACTTAAAGTATAAATTAAGGGTGTAAAAACTTCTGAAGCAACAGGAAATAAACCTAGAGAAAATCTAATAAAACCATAACCCGCCATCTTTAATAAGATCGCTGCTAATAATACAGATCCTGCAGTTGGAGCTTCAACGTGAGCGTCTGGCAACCAAGTGTGTACTGGCCACATAGGAGTTTTGACTGCAAAAGAGCTGAAGAATGCTAACCATAAAAGATTTTGATACTTAGAATCTATACCAAGTTCATAAAGCTGAGCAACATCTGTCGTACCTGCAATCCAATAAATAGAAATTATTGCAACTAACATTAAAACAGATCCTAGCAATGTATATAAAAAGAATTTAAATGCAGAATAAACTCTTTTTGGTCCACCCCAAATTCCAATAATTAAAAACATTGGAATTAATCCTGCTTCAAAGAATAAATAGAATACAACTAAATCAAGCGCACAAAAAACACCAATCATGAAACTTTCCATGATTAGAATTGCAATTAAAAAATCTCTTAATCTATTTTTTACAGAGTTGTTTACAGAAATAATACATAATGGAGTTATGAATGTAGTTAAAATAATGAATAAAATTGAAATACCATCTACACCAACTTTATAATTAATAAATCCTTCAATCCATGTTCTATCTTCTACAAATTGAAAATTAGAAGTTGTTTGGTCAAAAGAAATCCACAGATAAATTGAAATTAAAAAATTTACTATGGTCGTAAATAAAGCAACATATTTAGCAGTTGAATTATTTCCTTCTTTATCTTTAGTAAAAAATAAAAATAAAGCGCCAACTGTTGGCAATAATATTAAAGATGAAAGAATGGGAAAATTCATTATTTTACTATTAAAAAGGTTAGTAAAGCAGAAAAACCTAATAACATTACAAATGCATATTGATAGATAAATCCACTTTGAAATTTAGTTGCTTTAATTGAACATTTTTTTATGAAAGAAGAAATTCCATCAGGACCGAAACCATCAATTATGGTTCCATCACAAAATTTCCATAAAAATAAACCTAGTTTTTTTGAAGATTTAATAAACAACACATTATATAACTCATCAAAGTACCATTTATTTACTAAAAAATTATACAAAGGTTTGTTCATTGAAGCTATTGAATTAGGTAATTCTTTGTTCTTAACAAATAAGTAATAAGCAATTGGAATAGATAATAAAACCAAACACGGTGTTAAAAGTAAAAACCATAAAGGTGGGTGTTCAGTGCTCAAAGGCTCTAAGAACTTAATAGACTCAGCCCAGAATAAATTCTCACCATGGCCAATAAATAGTCCTTTAAATAAAAAACCAGCAAACACAGCTCCTATTGAAAGAATAAATAATGGAACAAGCATAACTAATGGAGACTCGTGAGTTTCCTCTATTTTGATCTCTTTATTATTGTACTCACCGTGGAAAGTTTTAAATATCAATCTCCATGAATAAATAGATGTTAATAATGCTGTGATTATTCCAATCCCAGCTGCATAATAACCAGTAGTATTACCTTTTAAATAAGCAAATTCTATAATTGCGTCCTTTGAATAAAAACCTGATAAGAAAGGAAAACCTGTTAAAGCAAGAGTTCCTATAATCATTAAAGCATAAGTGTAAGGTAATTTTTTCCATACACCGCCCATGTTATTTATATTTTGCTCATCTTTAAATGCGTGAATTACTGAACCAGATCCTAAAAATAATAAAGCTTTAAAAAATGCGTGAGTAAATAAGTGAAACATAGCAACATTGTATGCACCTACTCCAGCAGCAAAAAACATATAACCAAGTTGGCTACATGTAGAGTAAGCAATAATTTTTTTTATGTCAGTTTGAACTAAAGCAACAGTTGCAGCAAAGAATGCTGTGGTCATTCCAACTATAGTTATAAAATTTAGTATTAATGGCGAATATTCATAAATTGGAGAACATCTTACTACTAAGAAAACTCCAGCTGTTACCATTGTTGCTGCATGAATTAATGCAGAAACTGGAGTTGGACCTTCCATAGCGTCGGGTAACCAAGTATGTAGCAATATCTGCGCAGATTTACCCATTGCTCCAATAAATAAAAGCAAACAAACTAAGTCTATTGCTTTAACTTCAAAACCTAAAAATGATAAATTTTTATCTACAACAGTTGGAATTTGTTGAAATACTTCCGAGTAGTTAACAGTTCCAAATAAATAAAATATTAGAAAAATTCCTAAAGCAAAACCAAAATCACCTACTCTATTTACAACAAATGCTTTTATAGCTGCTGCATTTGCACTTTCTTTTTTAAACCAAAAACCAATTAGGAAGTATGAACAAAGACCAACACCTTCCCAACCAAAAAATAGTTGAATAAAATTATCTGATGTTACAAGCATCAACATTGCAAAAGTGAATAATGATAAGTAAGCCATGAATCTTGGTTTATGAGGATCATGAGACATATAACCAATTGAGTAGATATGCACTAAAGCAGACACAGAAGTTACAACTACTAACATTACTGCTGATAAAGGATCAATTAACATTGACCAATTTACGTCAAGTGACCCTGAGCTTATCCAGGTAGCTATAACAATGTTTTCTTCGTATTGGTTTACAATTACTTGGTAAAGAACATAAATTGATAAGAATGCAGAAATTGAAACTAGAGCACTTGTTACTATTTCAGAGTTTCTGTCACCAATATATCTACCAAAAAAACCTGATATAATTGAAGCAATAAGTGGAAGAAATATAATCGATAGTTCCATGATTATCCTTTTAACTTATCTATTTCCTCAACTCGTATTGTTCCAGAGTTTCTGAAATACACTACAATGATCGCTAATCCTATGGCTGCCTCTGCTGCTGCAACAGTGAGAATAAATAAAGTAAAGACTTGGCCTGCTAAATCTCCCAAATAAATAGAAAAAGCCACTAAATTGATATTTACAGCAAGTAATATCAATTCAATACTCATTAATATGACAATGATGTTCTTTCTGTTTAGAAAAATACCTATTACTCCGATTGAGAAAATTACAGCACCTAAAGTTAAATAATGTCCTAAACTAATCTCAATCATCTATTTTAACTCCCTTATTGCTCTGAACTTCCAATATCTCAACACCTTCTGTTCTTTCTCTAGATATTTGCTTAATATAACTTTGTCTTTTAACACCAGATCTTTGTCTAAAAGTTAATACTATAGCTCCAACCATAGCTACTAAAAGTATCATTCCACTAACTTGAAACACATGAATATAGTCTGTGTATAAAATCTGTCCTAATGAGTGAGTGTTACTTATACTAGTTTGAGCAATTGAATTATTAATATCAAAAATTTCAGGTTTATATTTCCAACCGCCAATTACAATTATAATTTCAAAAAATATAAGTGTGCTAATTATTAATCCTACTGGAATATGTTTTGAACTATCTTTAGATGCAAACCATTGGTTTTTTTGTTGGGCTACATTTAACATCATAACAACAAATAAAAATAAAACTGCTACAGCCCCAACATAAACAATTAACATTATCATTCCCAAAAATTCAGCACCAATCATTATGAAAAGACAAGATATACTTATAAAATCAAGAATTAAGAAAAATACTGAGTGAACAGTATTTTTAGAAGCGGTTACCATTATAGCTGAAACAACAGCAATTATAGAAAATACGTAAAAGAAAATAGCGTGGGCAATCATTTATCTATGTGAACTATCAGCTTTTATATTAGCGTCTAGAATATTCTCCCATCTGTCACCGTTATCTAATAATTTCTCTTTTGTGTAATATAACTCTTCTCTTGTCTCAGTCGAAAATTCAAAATTTGGGCCTTGAACTATAGCGTCAACAGGACAAGCTTCTTCACATAAACCACAATAAATACATTTCATCATATCAATATCATACCTGGTTGTTTTTCTGCTTCCGTCTTCTCTTTGAGTAGATTCAATTGTGATTGCTTGAGCAGGACATACTGCTTCACAAAGTTTGCATGCAATACATCTTTCTTCTCCATTTGGATATCTTCTTAAAGCGTGCTCACCTCTAAATCTTGGGCTAATTTTTCCTTTTTCAAAAGGATAATTGATAGTTTTTTTTGGTTTAAACAATTCTTTTATTGCAATGAACAAACCTCCAACAAAATCAACCATGAAAATAGTTTTAAAAAATCTAGATAAATTCATAATTAATTTGTTGGTAAAAGGTTAAAATAAAATAAATAACTTGCAGTTAAAACAACCCAAGTTAAAGACAAAGGAAGAAATACCTTCCAACCTAATCTCATTAATTGGTCATATCTATATCTTGGTACAATTGCTTTAACTAAAGCAAATAAGAAAAATAAAAGTAAAATTTTTAAAATTAACCAAATTGCACCTGGTACTAAAGTAAATGGATAGATTTCTAGTGGTGACAACCATCCACCTAGAAATAATATAGCTCCCATTGCACACATCAATAAAATATTTGCATATTCTCCTAACCAAAACATAGCATACATCATTCCAGAATATTCTGTCTGGTATCCAGCAACTAATTCTGCTTCAGCTTCAGGTAAATCAAAAGGTGGTCTATTAGTTTCAGCTAATGCAGAGATAAAAAATATTACAAACATTGGAAATAACGGAATTACAAACCAAAGATTTTGTTGGGCAATTACGATGTCATTCAAATTCAATGAGCCTACACATAACAATACATTGATAATAATAACTCCGATAGAAACTTCATATGATACCATTTGAGCTGCAGATCTAATTGCTCCTAAGAAGGGATATTTAGAATTTGAAGCCCATCCTCCCATAATGATTCCATAAACCCCTAGAGAGGAAACGGCAAAAAGATAAAGTATACCAACATTAATATCAGCTAAAACTTGAGTTGCACTAAATGGTATTACAGCCCACGCTATCAAAGCTAATGTCATAGTAACAATAGGAGCTAATATGAAAATTACTTTGTTTGAGCTTGATGGGATGATTATTTCTTTAAAAATATATTTCAACGCATCAGCTAAGGATTGAAGTAATCCAAATGGTCCAACTACATTTGGTCCTTGTCTTTTTTGTACAAAAGCCCAAACTCTTCTATCTAGCCAAACAATCATTGCTACAGAAACCAAAACTGGAACTAACAAAAATAGAATTTTATATACTTCCTGAAAAACTATATTTAAATATTCCATCTTAACCTTCTGTACCTGTTGATTTAAAATTTATCTTTGCATTATTGCACTCAATCATTGTTTTTGATGATTTAGCAATAACATTAGAAAAATAATAATCTTTGATATTAATTTTTAAATTTTCATTATTAAAATCAGAAATGGAGTTTTTATCATTTTGTTCAGTTTGTTTTTCACTTTTCAATTTTAAATAATTTAACATACTGCTATCTAGCTCATCTTTGTCGTTAAACAATTTTCTATTATTCATAAATTCAGCAAGCTCATTTATTATCTGCCAATCTTCTTTTGCGTCTCCAGGAGGATAGGAGGCCTTAAATGCTTTTTGAATTTTTCCTTCTAAATTTGTATAATAACCTTCTTGTTCTGTATAAGCTGAGCCAGGTAAAATTATATCTGCACATTCTGCACCTTTATCACCATGGCTTCCTTGATAAATAACAAATTCATTTTTTTTAACAAAATTTAAATTATCCTGACCAATTAAAAATACTATTTCAAATTTATTTGATTTTAAATCTTCTATTAAATTTGTTTTATTATTTAAAACTCCTAGATCAAGATTTCCTACAGTTGCTGCATCACATGATAAAATATTTAAAGGATTCCAATCTTCGGAAAACTTGTTTTTTTTATTCAAAAAATCTTTTAAATTTTCAAACAAATATTTTGCATTTTCTAATCTTAATAAAGACTCACCAATTATTATCATTGGTTTTTTTGCACTTTCTATTTCTTTTGAAAGTTTGTGTGTGTCATCTATAATTTCTTTAATTGTTTTAGTTTGCCCGTCTAAACTTTCATAAGGATAAGTTAGATCTCCACAATCATTTAATGATACAATTCTTGTACTATTATTTAGATAAGATTTTCTAATTCTTGCATTTAAAATTGTGGCTTCATATCTAGGATTAGCGCCTAACAATAAAATTAAATCTGCATCTTCAATTCCATTAATTGAAGAATTAAACAAATAATTTTCTCTTTTTGAAATATTGATATATCTATTGTCTGATCTTGATTCATAATTAACAGATTCAACTGTTCGGTCAAAAAATTCTTTAAAAATGTAAGCGGTTTCCATGTTTGTTAAATCTCCAACAAAACCACATACTTTATCCTTTGATGTATTTTCTAATTTAGATTTTATTATTTTATAAACTTCTTGCCACGAGGCTTTCTCAAATTTACCATTGTATTTAATATATGGGGTATCTAATCTTTGATGAAGCAAGCCATCACAAGCATATCTAGTTTTGTCTGAAATCCATTCTTCATTAATATCCTCATTAATAATTGGAAGAACTCTTTTTACCTCCCAATCGTAAGTATCGACTCTAATATTTGAACCTATTGCATCCATAACATCAATTGTTTCAGTCTTTTTTAATTCCCATGGTCTTGCTTCAAAAACATAAGGTTTAGACGTCAAAGCTCCAACAGGACATAAGTCAACTACATTAGCAGATAATTCTGATTGCATTGATTGCTCAAGATATGTTGTAATTTGCATATCCTCACCCCTACCTATAGCACCAAGTTCTGGAACACCTGCCACTTCAGTGGCAAATCGCACACATCTTGTACAATGTATACATCTTGTCATTTGAGTTTTGATTAATGGTCCCATATTTTTTTCGGGAACTGCTCTTTTGTTTTCTTTAAATCTTGATTTATCTACCCCATAAAACATTGATTGATCTTGAAGATCACACTCTCCACCCTGGTCACATACAGGGCAATCTAAAGGATGATTTGCTAGTAAAAATTCCATTACACCTTTTCTAGCCTTTTCAACTAAACTTGTATTTGTTTTAATATTCATTCCCTCGGCAGCAGGCATTGCGCATGATGCAATGGGTTTCGGTGATTTCTCCATTTCAACCAAACACATTCTACAATTTCCAGCTATAGATAATTTTTCATGATAACAAAATCTAGGTATCTCAACTCCTGCTTTTTCACAGGCTTGAAGAACTGTTAGTCCTTCTTCAACTTCTACATCAATGTCGTTTACTTTTAATTTAAGCATTTTTTTTATCTAATAAATGTTGATCAACTAAATAAGGTATATTGTTTTTTTTCTGAACAATTGGGTCCAAATTGTTTCTTTCTTGAATTTCTTTTTTAAAATGTCTTAACAAACCTTGAACTGGCCATGAAGAACCTTCTCCAAATGCACAAATTGTATGACCAGCGATTTGGGTTGTAACATCTCCTAGCATGTCTACTTCATCTTTTGTTGCATCGCCTTTTGCCATACGTTCAAGCATTCTCCACATCCATCCAGAGCCTTCTCTGCAAGGTGTGCACTGTCCACAACTTTCATGTTTGTAAAATCTAGCAATTCTCGCCATACATTTAATTATGTCTTGATCTTTATTGATTACCACTATTCCTGCTGTTCCTAATCCACTTTTTTCTTCGACACACGCATCAAAATCCATCTTTAATGTTTCACATCTATCTTTTGGAATTAGAGGCATAGAGGATCCACCTGGTATTACAGCTTGTAAATTATCCCATCCGCCAATCACTCCACCAGCGTGAACTTCTATTAATTCTTTTAAAGGAATGCTCATCTCCTCTTCTACATTACACGGATTATTAACATTTCCAGAAATACAGAAAATTTTAGTACCTGTGTTTTTTTCTCTTCCTAAAGAAGCAAACCATTTCGCTCCTCTTCGTAAAATAGTTGGCACCACAGCAATAGTTTCAACATTATTAATTATAGTTGGGCATCCATATAAACCAATCAAAGCTGGGAAAGGTGGCTTTAATCTTGGTTGACCTTTTTTACCTTCTAAACTTTCTAGCAATGCTGTTTCTTCACCACAAATATATGCTCCAGCTCCATAGTGGATATAAATATCTAAATCCCAGCCTGTTCCAGCTGCATTTTTTCCTAATAATTTTTTCTCATAAGCTTCGTCAATTGCATCTTGGAGTTTTTGACCATCAACAAAGTATTCTCCTCTGATATAAATGTAACATACATGGGCTTGAACTGCGTAAGATGCTATCAAACAACCCTCTATTAGTTTATGAGGTTCAAATCTTAAAATATCTCTATCTTTACAAGTACCTGGTTCAGACTCATCACCATTAATTACTAAATAATGTGGTCTAGATCCAAGTTCTTTTGGTGCAAATGACCACTTTAAACCTGTCGGAAATCCTGCTCCACCTCGACCTCTAAGTTGAGATTCTTTGATTTCATTTATAATCCAATCTCTTCCTTTATTGGTAATTTCTTTAGTGTTTACCCAATCACCTCTTGATTGTGATGCTACTAAATCAGAACCTTTGTCGTTATATAAATTTTGAAAAATTCTATCTTTATCTTTAAGCATTTTTTAAATCCGTTAATGTTTTTCTATTATTTTCTGGCTCATTATTTATTCTTCCTCTGTATGAACCAGGTTTTGGAGTTTCTCCATTTAAAATTTTATCTAATATCTCAGATGTTTTTTCTTTATCAAGATCTTCGTAATAATCATCATTTATTTGCATCATGGGAGCAGTCACACATGCGCCTAAGCACTCAACCTCCATCCATGAACAGCTCTTATCACTCGATAATTCACATTCATTTTCAGAAATTTTTTCCTTACAAGCTTCAACTAATTTATTTGCACCTCTTATCATGCATGGTGTTGTAGTACATACTTGTACAAAAAATTTTCCAACTGGCGATAAATTATACATTGTGTAGAATGTAGCCACCTCATAAACTTTTATATAAGGCATGTCTAAAAACTTAGCGATATACTTCATTGCTGCTAATGGTATCCAATTATTATTTTGTCTTTGGGCAATATAAAGTAAAGCCATTACAGCACTTTGTTGTTTTCCTTTTGGATATTTTGCAACAATATTGTTAGCTGCCTCTAAAGACGAAGGATTAAATTCAAAACTATCTGGTTGATCTTTAGCAGGTTTTCTTAAACTCATCTATCAACCTCACCAAAAACAATATCCAATGAACCTAAAACTGCAGGTACATCTGCTAACATATGTCCTTTAATTAAATAATCCATTGATTGCAAATGTGAAAAGCCTGGGGCTCTTATCTTGCATTTATAAGGTTTGCTTGAACCATCAGAAATTAAATAAACTCCAAATTCTCCCTTGGGTGCTTCAACAGCTGTATAAATCTCGTCCTTAGGTACCCTGTAACCCTCAGTAAATAATTTAAAATGATGAATTAACGCTTCCATTGATTGCTTAATATCTTTTTTTGACGGTGGGCTAATTTTTCCATCCAATGATTTAACTGGACCTTTTTCCATTTTAGACAAACACTGTTTGATAATAGAAACACTCTCTTTCATTTCTTCAATTCTACATAAGTATCTATCGTAGCAATCACCATTTTTTCCAACTGGTATTTTAAAATCTAAATCTTCATAACAATCATAAGGTTGAGATTTTCTTAAATCCCAAGGCACACCTGATCCTCTAATCATAACTCCTGAAAATGAATAATCTAAAGCGTCCTCTTTACTAACAATTCCAATATCAACGTTTCTTTGTTTAAAAATTCTATTGTCTGTTAAAAGACTCTCTAAATCATTTATCACTTTAGGAAATGAATCGCAAAAGTTTGATATATCTTCCTCTAAACCTTTTGGTAAGTCTTGGTGAACACCACCTGCTCTAAAATAGTTAGCATGTAATCTTGATCCAGAAGCTCTTTCGTAAAAAGTCATTAAAGTTTCTCGTTCTTCAAAACCCCAAAGTGAAGGAGTTAAAGCACCAACATCAAGCGCTTGAGTTGTAACGTTAAGAATATGACTTAATATTCTTCCTATTTCACAAAAAACAACTCTTATATACTGAGCTCTTATCGGTACATCTATTTTAAGAATTTTTTCTATAGCAAGAGCAAAAGCATGTTCTTGATTCATTGGGGCTACATAATCTAATCGATCAAAATAAGGAACAGCTTGCATATAAGTCTTGTTTTCAATTAATTTCTCTGTACCTCTGTGAAGCAAACCTATATGCGGGTCTGCTTTTTCAACAACTTCACCATCTAACTCCAATATCAATCTTAAAACGCCATGAGCTGCAGGATGCTGTGGGCCAAAGTTTAGATTTAAATTTTTAATTTTTTTTGTCATTGTTCTCTATTTCTTCTTTAATATATTTTGTTCCTTCCCATGGACTCTCATAATCAAAATTTCTATAATTTTGCTCTAGTTTAACTGGTTCGCTGATTACTTTTTTTTGATCTTCGCTATATCTAACCTCGGAATGACCTGTTAAAGGAAAATCTTTTCTTAAAGGGTGTCCTTCAAAACCATAATCTGTAAGTATTCTTCTTAAATCAGGATGATCTTTGAAATTTACTCCATACATATCAAAAACTTCTCTTTCCATCCAATTTGCAGCAGGAAAAACACTTGTTAAAGAAGGTATAACTTCATTTTCAGAAATAGAGTATTTTAGAACTAGTCTTTGATTAAATTCATGACTTAAAAATAAGTAAACTACTTGAAATCTTTGATTATTTTCAGGATAATCTACAACTGTAATATCTATTAACTGTCGAAATTTTGTATCTAAATTAGTTTTTAAGAATAAAATTACATCTAAAAAATCATCTTTATCTGTTTCTAGATAAATTTGATTATGTTTTATTTCTGAATTGTTAATTTTAGTGGTTAACTCAGAATTAATTTTTTTTTCTAGATCCTCTAAACTATTCATGGCTATCTTATAAAAGATCCTTTTTTTCTAATTTTTTTTTGTAATTGCAAAATTCCATATAATAATGCCTCTGCTGAAGGAGGGCATCCTGGAACATATACATCGACTGGAACTATACGATCACAACCTCTAACAACTGAATAAGAATAATGATAATAACCTCCACCATTAGCACAGCTACCCATAGAAATTACATATCTAGGTTCTGGCATTTGATCATAAACTTTTCTTAAAGCTGGTGCCATTTTATTTGTCAATGTTCCAGCAACAATCATTACATCTGATTGTCTTGGTGATCCACGTGGAGCAGCTCCAAATCTTTCTAAGTCATATCTTGGCATTGCTGTTTGCATCATTTCAACTGCGCAGCAAGCAAGACCGAAAGTCATCCAATGCAAAGAGCCAGATCTAGACCAATTGATTAAATTATCCAGCGATGTAGTTATAAAACCATTTTTACTAAAATCTTTAGCAAGTTGTTTAAACTCTTCAGGAACTTGTTCTATTTTATCGTTCATTAAATTAATTTTATTCCCAATCTAGAGCACCTTTTTTCCATTCATAAATAAAACCAATTGTTAGTATGAATAGAAAAATCATCATTGATGAAAAACCTAACAGACCAATGTTTCCTAATGATATTGCCCATGGAAATAGAAAAGCAATTTCAAGATCGAATATGATAAATAGAATTGCAACTAGATAAAATCTTACATCAAACTCCATTCTAGAATCTTGAAATGGTTCGAAACCACATTCATATGCAGATAATTTTTCTGGATCAGGTTTTTTTGGAGAAAGTAAAAAATTTAACACTACAAAAGCAACACTTAAACCTAGAGCAATGATTAAAAATAGAATAATTGGTAGGTAATCTTTTAAAAATTCAGATAACATGGAAATCTATATATCAGTTTTTATCTGATGTTGAAGAGATGATAAGTCACATTTTACTAATATTAACAGACTATTTATCAAGTAAAAGTGGCGGGAGTGAAGGGACTCGAACCCTCGACCTATCGCGTGACAGGCGATCGCTCTAACCAACTGAGCTACACCCCCACTTTAATTGTTTGGTGGGCAGTAAAGGACTCGAACCTTTGACCCCCTCGGTGTAAACGAGATGCTCTACCAACTGAGCTAACCGCCCCTAAACAAAATATAGTGTTTTATATATATTAGCTGGACAAGGTCAAGATTTATTAAAATGAAAAAATATCTAAAAAAATGTTTAATTTAAGAGATATTTAAGTTCAGATTTTAACTTAGGGTAGATTTTTAAAGCTATGTAATTTGATCCATTTTTATCTACATGGTCTTCATCAATAAAAAAATTGTTTATTGGTTGATTAATCATTTCATCAAGTTTTATAACTGAGTAATTATTTCTTAAACAGAATTCTTTAAGTGCTTGATTTAAAAAAAAAAGTTTTTTATCACCTAACACATCATATCTAATTTGAGTTATAAAAATTGGTTTTATATCTCGTTGGTCTAATTGATTTTTAAGTAACTTTAATTTGCTTAAATAGTTTGCAACTAAAATTTCTATTTCTTTGTTTTTAACAAATTGATTAATAG